>LNZQ01000229.1 GCA_002007315.1 Epulopiscium sp. Nele67-Bin004 | reverse complement strand
GCATGCAAAAATTATTTTATACGTTATATTATATTACAAACTAAGTGATTTGTAAACCTTAATCTTCAACTTCAACTTCAAAGTTATACACGCAACCTGTTAACGCATCAACTTTACACTCATACTCAGTGTCATCAACATCCCACTCAAGTTCATACTCTGCACGCCCTTTGTCAAAGTCAAATTCAATCTCAAATTTGCTTATCATCTCAACTTCAAGTCCCGCATGCTCAAGTGCTATTGCCATAGCCTGCTCTTTTGTAATATACGTGATTTCTTCTTGTTCATGTTGCTCAATCAAAAACTGCGTTGCTGGCGTTGTTGCCCAACTCACAAAAAACTTGTACCAGTTTTCTTCTTCATCAATTTGTGGTGCGTTTGCAACCAACCCTAAACCTACTAATCCTGCTATTAACCCTGCTTTTATCATATTTATCACTCCAATTTCATATTTTTAAAAATTACTTTGAAGGTCGTACCCTCCCCGATTTCACTTTCAACATCGACTGTCGCCTCATGCAATTTTGCAATCTCAAGCACTAGCGATAGCCCAAGCCCCATACTGTTTGATGCAGAACGTGCTTTGTCAACTTGATAAAATCTACGCCATATTTTGGATATATCCTCTTTCGCTATACCCATTCCGTTATCTTTCACATATAGCACCACGTTGTCGTTTATTGTTTTTAGCTCTACTTTTACGTAGTCTCCACCATATTTAAATGCATTATTTATTAGATTTGTGGCCATTGCAATTATCATATTTCCATCGACATCTAAAATTATATAAGGTTCTATCATCGTCTTAAACACTTTATCAGGCGGTGCAATTTTTCGTTGTATATCACAAATTTCTTCCAACAATTCGCTTACATCAGTAGGTTTACGAGTCAACGCACATATTCCACTATCAATTTTAGTAAATGTCAACAACAATGTGATTAAATTTGTCATCTTAGTTGCTTGGCGGTGTATAACTTCTAGCGACTCATTTTTGTCTTCAATACCAAGTTTGTCGCTTGTTGCAAACTCTGCCTCTGCAAGTATTACTGTTAGTGGTGTGCGTAACTCATGCGACACATTTTGAACAAACTGTTTTTCAAGCTCAAACGAAATTTCAAGCCTATCAAACATATCATCAACAGTATCTGCAAGGTCATACAATTCTTTTGCACCTGTTGTTAAGTTTATTCTTGCTGTCAAGTCTGTGCCCTCATGTATTTCTTTTGTCGTGTTAGCAATGTCATTTATTGGGCTTAGTGACCGTTTTAATATAACAAAGTTTCCAACTACACTTGCTATGCAATATACAGGCAACAATGTTATCATTATTTCTGTCATACTTTGTAGGTTTTCCATGATTTCTTCAAGCACCAAAATACCTCTAACCCAATATTTTCCGTTTACTAATCTATCATATATAATGTGGGTACGGTCATGATTTTCATATATTTGCATTTCTCCCTCCAAAAAAGGTACATATAAATAAAATAATGACTCATTTAAACCCTCAATTATATTGCCATCCAAATCAAATACAGCACATCTCATTCCTTTCTCCATAAAGTTAATACGAAAATTATCACCCGAGTTATAGATTATCTCTGCATTATTGTATACCAACTGCCTAAGCTTTGCTTCTCCCTCATGTAGCAACAATTGTCTTGCTATAAAAGTAACAAAAACTATAACAAATATACCTAAAGTACCCATAAACAATGTATTTAATATTGTTATCTTTTTAGTTATAGAAATTGTTCTCATCGTTTCATCATATAGCCAACACCACGCACCGTTTGAATATATTCACAATCTGGATCAAGTTTTTTTCGCAGATGTCTAATATAAACATCTATCATATTTGATGTGTGATCCTCATCACCCCAAATTTCCTCTTGGATTTGTTCTCTTGATAATGGGGTATTTATATTTGTCATCAAATATTCCAAAATCGCATACTCTTTAGCAGAAAGAGGAACCAACTTATCCTCTTTTCTCACAACTCTAGATGCTGTATCAATTTGAATAGTTGCAACCGTAATCAGAGCCGATGCTTTTCCACCACTTTGTCTTAGCACAGCTCTAATCCTTGCAATAAGCTCCTCAAATGAAAACGGCTTCACAATATAATCGCTTGCACCAAGGTCAAGCCCTCTAACTCTATCACCTACATGCTCTCTTGCACTCAAAAATATAACTGGCGTATTTATATTATTGCCTCGAATCGTAGATAGTACACAAAAACCGTCAAATTTTGGCATCATTATATCTAAAATTATTACATCATACGGTTTATCATCAATTTTTTCAATTGCTTGTTCCCCATCAAACGCTGTATCTACAGTATATCCCTCAAGTTTTAGCTTTTTTGCAATAATGTTGTTTAGGTCTGGCTCATCTTCTGCTAATAGTATTTTCATTTATCTACCTCACGCTCTTCCTATAAATTTCAAAAATCTTTTCCTCTGTTATTTTCTCTGGGTGACCCGCAAGCTTTGCTTTATTTGCAAATACAATAGCACTTTGTTCTTTTAATATGTCATCTGAAAAAGTTGCTACGCATTCTCCAAGAAGTTCATCAACGATATCCATAAGTTGTGACTCGCTATCAAGTTCAAGCCACCCCACTAATTCATTTATACGTGTTTTGTCCTCAAATGCTCCAAAAAATTCCCTATAAAGCAAAGCATTTGCCATTCCGTGTGACACACCACCAAAATATGTTAGGGCATATCCCATTGCATGTGGCAAAGTTGTTGCTGTTTGGGCTATTGCAATTCCTGCATATGTTGATGCAAGCAGCAAATTTTCTCTATCTTTTATCGAAATATTTCCATCTCTAAGCGACCCAATACATTTTCCAAATAACTCTACTCCTGCTCTAACGTAAATTTCACTAAGTGTGTTTGACTTTGTGTTTAAATAACTTTCAGCAAGATGACTAAATGCGTCTAATGCTGTATGCCTAGTTAATGTTAGTGGCATATCACTCATATATTTTGCATCAAGAAAAGCAATTTTTGGGAACACTCGGTGTCCATAGTTTAATTTTGTTTGCTTTTTGTGGTCTGTGAAAATTGCAAACGGTGTAACTTCACTCCCTGTTCCTGCCGTTGTTGGAACTGCTACAACTGGCACTCCATCAAGCACTTTGTCACATATAAGAGTATCTCCTACCAACTGCGGATTTTTTATTAATACGGCTATTCCTTTTGCCGCATCCATAGGAGAGCCTCCACCTATTCCAATAACAAAATCGACGCTTTCTGTAATGGCAATATCTCTTGCTTTTTCAATTGTTTCAAGAGATGGATTTTCTTCAACTTCATCAAACAATACATATGGTATATTTTCATGTTTTAGTGCTAAAGCAACATCATCATATGAGCCATTTTTCTTTGCAGAATTTGCACCTGTTACGATAAGTGCTTTGCTCCCCATGTTTTTAAGTAAATTGCTATTTATTTTTATGCAATTTTCCCCGACAACAATTTTTGTTGGCATTTCATAAATCATTAATTTCTCCTCCTAGCTTGGCCCTAAATTAGCTGAATTTACAACTTGATTATCTCTATTTTCTAGCAAATTACTAAATAGTAATCTACGTGGACTTTCAGGGTCCTTATTGTTTGTATTGTGATAGTGCCAGCAATTTCTAAATACGCTGTTTTTGATACTTGCCTTTGAGTTTGAAAGCAAACAAACACCTTTTGCGAACGATGTATTTCGTCCCCCACAGTTTTCAAAACTACAATTATCAATAGATAGCGATACATTTTGTCCCCAAGTAATAGTTGCCACAGTATGCAAGCTTGTAGTTGTATCCGTATAATTATGCATACAATTTATAAACTTACTGTTTTTAATATCAACTTTTTCAACGTTATCTTCACATACGAATATACGATTGTTAAAGTCAGCAAATTTGCAACCAATGACAGTTACTTCGTGGCAACTATTAAATTGCAACCAATTTTGTCCACCGACAAATGTACAGCCAATAAACATAACGTTTTCTATATTAGCAAATTGTAGCTGCAAGCTTGTTAAGTTTATTTCTAACCCAATAAATGCAATTTTTGCTTTATCTTCAAATACAAATTTATTTGACTGTATATCAATATAATCATCTAAATTTATAGTTTGTATATTTAAACTAAAGAAAATCCATTTATCTTCATACATATTTACAACTATATCTTTATCTAAAGCAAAATAGTATTTTAGTACACCTATAGGGACTTCATTTGGTTTTGTTAGCTTTGCAATCAAAAACTCTGCTATATCTTGCTCAAGTACAGCCTTTGCAACTATAAGCAAATATTCAAGTTCTTTGTCAACAACTCCAAGACTTTCAACAAGTTCAGCGATAAACTCAACCACTTCAGGTTTACAATCAACAAGATGCGTCATAACAAGCACGTCCCCTATAAATGCATATTGTAAACCATTTATTAGTACTTCGTCAACTATAGTTTGATAAG
>LNZQ01000228.1 GCA_002007315.1 Epulopiscium sp. Nele67-Bin004 | reverse complement strand
TTGCAAAGCCTTTTTCTAAAGCATTGATGTCATATGCAAAATACTACATACCAATCTTGAGACAAGTTACTTTGTCAGCATTTTGCAAGATCTGCTGATACCAACTGCTCGTGACCTATTTCTGTTTCTTGAAGGGTATCATGGTCTCCCAAATGCAAGACCCTTGGCCCTTTGGGAGGGCCTGGGGCAGCTGACCTGGATGCCCAGGGAGAGGTGTTGCAGCTGGGATAGTGCTCTGGAGAGCCACTGCTGGTGCTGGTCGGAGCAGCTGTTGTGTGTTAGACTGTCAACACAGTAATGAAGGAGGAGTTAAATCTGGCAGTAGGAGTTTCAGTTGAATCTCTTATCTCAGGTTACATCAGTATCTACTACTTTTGTCTCAAGATGGTTTGAAGATTGACTAGATACAACAATAAGAATGTATGTGGTGATTCTTCGGCTGTGGCTTTATCAATTAGAACCATAACCTTGTGGAAGAACCACCCAGCCGCGTTTGGAGAGTATTTAACGATGACGACTTTTGCATTCTGAACATCTACACACTAAACAAGCCCGCCAGCATGTCAGAGCGCCAAAGTTTGTCTCAAACCCTTTGTCGCCAACATCAGGGTCTTGGATCTCTGAGCTTCCCCCGTTCTTGTTCTCATGGGAACTTCACCTCCTTTCAATGAGCCGCCTGGTTCACCTCTCAGCACTGGCCGCTCTGAGGTTAACTCCAGAGGTTAAAGGTCACAGGATCACAGGCTCCACAATGCCTCAGATTGTTGATTGTTGATGCTAAGGCGGTCGCTGCGAGGGGGGTGTGAATGTATGTGAGTGTGTGTGTGTGTGTGTGTGTGTGTGTTTTGAGTGTATGTTTGCATTTCTCTGATTGTGTGCATATTTATCTGTTTGTGCATGTGAGTGCTTGAGTGCATGTGTGAACATCGGCGTTCCTGCATGCATCCTGACATGTTTTTGTGCGTTCTCCTGCATGCTGACGCTTTGTGTGTGAAGAGGAGAACCTGATTGGCCGGACCACCGTGGCAGATGAAACTTGATGGACTGCAGGCTCTCTAAGCTCCTGTTGATGGGGATTTGGAGGCCTGTCTTTGAGGGGGGGAAATTCACAGTGCCTTCTAAGTTCGAAAGACAATTAGCGCAAATATACGGGTCGAGTTTTATGGAGCTGCCGCCCGAATCTACAAGAGCCGCTCATATCACCCTATCGAAAATCAAATTTTAGGAGCAATGCAATATGAAACAAGGGAAAGCCTTTGCAGCCATCTTGGCTGGTGGTAGTGGCTCAAGAATGGGGGCCTAACCTTTAAATTGTATTTCTTGATTTGATGGTATTTGGTTACCGTAGTAACAGCAAGAGAGGATTAATGTTGGAATAACTTTGTCAGAAATGCGACTTACAGCCACTGATGTACCTCAGACTCTCATCTGCTGTGATAACTACTATCGACGAAATGGCTCAAATGTTACCTGTGCTTACAGAAAAAACTGATGCCGAATATGGTTTAAACGTTCGTGTCAACTTATATGAACTAGAAAACTTTATTAGCACACAAGGTGCGAACGGTTCATATTTTGGAAATAACCAAAGTGGACACAACGGCTATATGACAGAATTCCAAGCAGACCAAGACGGTACTCTTATGAACTTTTTAGATGAATGGGAAAAAGTGGTTGATAGTGGAGCATTTAAAGAAACACGTGATAGCATAAACGAAGAATTTGCAAATGGAATTCATGCAATGGTTATCATGTCTAGCTCTAGAATACAAACTATTGATGAATTAGTTGGAGATGCTTATGAATGGTCTATCTCACCTATTCCAAAAGTGTCTGCAAATGATGTTGGTGGTGCATATCCAAGTGGAGCTGGTCTGTTTATGCTTGACCGTGACCAAGGAAAAGAAGAAGCTATATGGGAATTCACCTCATATATGATTTCTCCAGAAGCCCAAGCCACTTGGTTGGACGGCACAGGATACACCCCTGTAAACAAAAATACTGCTGACCTAGAAGAGTATAAAACAGCTATTGCAAATGAACCAAGACTAGAAATTGCAACAAATAACCTACTAAATACTCCATCAACAGTTGTTGGGGCTTTTGTACCAAACTCTAGCTCAATTGATGGAACAATTAAAGATGCTATGATGGCATTTGGTAACGGTTCATTAAGCAAAGATGAAACATATGATATAATCGTTAATGGTGTTGAATCTGCTATGAGCGAATATTATAGAGCAAATCCAATACAATAACATTACTTGGAGATACGGATAATTGTTCGTATCTCTAATTTTTAATATGAATGTGAAAGGAATAAAACGTGAAAAATATTATAATTGATTGTGACCCAGGAGCTGATGATGCCCTAGCTATTATGCTTGCTGTACATTGTGACGAACTAAATATTTTAGGACTAACAACAGTCAGTGGCAATGCTCACAAAAATACTTGTTCAAAAAATGCTAGAGATATACTAAATTTTTGCAATGCTAAAAATATAAATGTATACGATGGCGAAGATACGCCTCTTATTCGCCATCTTGATTTTACTGATGAATATTGTGGCACAAACGGCATATGCGATTATACTTTTGAAACACAAAACCAGCCAACCCCTGATATAGATGCTATACAATTTATTTATAATTGCATTTGTGAATATGAACACCTATATATTATTTCTATCGCACCTATGACAAACATTGCAAAATTGTTACAACTACACCCTGATATACCAAAAGAACGTATTACAGTTATAACTATGGCTGGCTATTTTAAAGTTAATCATATCAAAAAAACTAGAAGTGAGTGGAACGTATTAGTTGATCCTGAGGCATACAAACTAGTTTGTGACTCTAACATAAAAATGTATTCACTTGGTCTTGATGTTACTGCTTTACTTACAAATGATATAGTATTTCATATATTAGAAAATACAAATAGTAAGTATACAGCTTTTTTAAAACATTGTAGCAATTTTTATGTTTCAAAAAATTTAACCCCATTAAGCCTTCTTGTTGACGCTTTACCTATCGCTTATATTATTGATAATAATGTTGCAAGCTTTAAAACTGGAGAAATTGTTATATCTATAAATAAAGTAATAGATAGCGAAACAATAAAATTTAATGAACATGATAATTCTAATTTTCATGTAGCGTACGATATAGACTGTTTAAAATATAGAAATATACTAGAAAGTAGGTTATTTAGATGAAATTAAGTACATCAACAAATTTGGTATGTGAAAGACCTGATGGAACTGTATTTCCGTTGGAAAAAACTTTGGAATATGGTAAACGAGCAGGATTCAGAAGATTTGATATTAGTTTTTGGGACTGGTCTTTGCCTCACTCACCATTTATAACCGATAAATGGGAAGATTGGGCATATAGCGTAGCAAACAAAGCAACCGAACTAGGCGTAGAATTTGGACAATGTCATGCATACACTTTTGACTTTTTAGATAGCAATTTGAAAGAGGAAGAATATGCATATCACCAAATGCTAGTCGAACGCTCTCTACAATGTTGCCATATGTGGGGTTCAAAATTATGCGTAAGCCACCCATCAACTGATTTTAATGCTGTAGATTTAGTTAAAACTTCAAAAGCACAAAATATTGAATACTTTAAAAAACTATTAGATATATCTACAAAATATAATATCGCTCTTGCCATTGAAAACATGTGTGATTACTCTATTGCACCAAAAAGGAAATATTGTGCTACTCCAGAAGAATTAGTCGATTTTGTAACAGAATTTAATGATAATAGAATTGGCATTTGTTGGGATGTTGAACACGCAGATATTATGCAACAAAATCAACGAGCCTCATTACTATACATTAATAAACATCTAAAAGCTACTCATATATCAGATACTCATAGTAAAACTGATACTGATTTAATGCATGTTTTGCCTCTATTTGGTACTATAGATTTTAAAGAAGTTGTAACTACTTTACGTGCAATAAATTATCGAGGTGATTTTAGTTTTGAGGCACATAATTATGCTAATAGATTGCCCGATGATGTATTAGAAACAGCGTTAAAGCTAACTTATGAAATAGGTCAATATTTAATGCAATTATAACAACAAAAAAGACGACGTAGAGGACGGTTATTAGCCCTCCACATTGTCGTCTTGTGATGCATTAAATATTAATACACTGCTTTTAGTTTCTTTAGCAAATAGTCATGCTTTATTTGATTTGCTTTATATGCATACGTGTAATAGTCAAGAAGATCTGGCTCTGTTGTATTTTCAAAGTTGTGCAATGTTGCAGCCATCTCCTCTTGAACTTTCCTCACTTCTTGTGATAGGTGATCTGCCTCACTCTTTTTCTTTATGTCAATTTTATCTTCAACTAATTCTTTTAATTTTATCATTTTTCCACTCCTCTCAATAAGGAGTATTGCCACATAATAATAGTTTAATACAAATTAAGATTGTAGTATTTGTAAAACTTGTTGTGGGCGTTGGTTAGCTTGAGATATCATACTATTTGCAGCTTGAGCAAGAATATTTGTACGTGTAAATTCTGTCATCATCTCTGCCATATCAGTATCTTGGATACGTGACAATGCACTTGTTAAGTTTTCGTCTGTTGAATCCAAGTTTTTAACTGTATATTCAAGACGTGTTTGGTATGCCCCAAGATATGCTCTTTGTTGGTTAATTGTATTGATCGCCTCATCAATCGCTGTCAAACTATATTCTGCATCTTCTGCTGTTAACATAGAAAGACCATATACATTGTCATTATCTGGGTTATCTGGCTCAAGAAGATAGTCTGCATACCCAACTCCCCCTGTTGTACTTGTCAAACCAAGCATTAATGTGCTTGCACCAAGAATTTCAATAGTTGTTGATTGGTTTGCATTTGCTCCTGTTTGAACAATAAAGCTTTTTGCCAACAATGCTCCATCATATCCTGGCACATAGTTTCCGCCAAATCCTTCTTCTTTAGCCGTCAAAGTAACTCCATTTTCGCTCACCGCCACATCAAATCTATCAAGTTCAAGTGCTGCAATCTGACTCGCAATATCTTCAGTTCTATCAAGAGGAATTCCTTCTCCATCGTAGTTTGCAACATCATCAGTGAAAACATAAATTTCTCCATCAAGTGTAAATCCTGTTCCTTCCTCGATAACAGTTGGGAAACTTACCTCAAATACCGCTGCTGTAGTTGAATTCCCAATTTCAATTTGCTCAAAGGTAATACCAGAATCTGGGATAGTTTCACCACCCGCAAGTAAACTGTTTTGGTTAAACTCAGAATCTGCCACAATTTGGTCAATTTGTTTTAGCAACTCATCAACTTCAACTTGCAACTTCTCTCTGTCGTCATCAGAATACGTATCTGTTGCTGATTGGATTGCAAGCTCTCTAACACGTGAAAGCATTTCACTAATTTCACCCAGTGCACCCTCTGCCGTTTGAATTAACGATATTGCGTCCATACTGTTGCTACTTGCTTGAGATAGCCCATCAATTTGTGCACGCATTTTATTTGAAATAGCCATTCCTGCTGGATCATCTTTTGATGAATTTATTTGTAATCCTGATGATAATTTTATCATTGCTGATTCTTGAGCTGCGTTATTTTTTTGTGAAAATGTTAATGCTTTAAGTGCTGGTATATTATAATTTATTCTCATGATTTTTCTCCCTCTCTTATACAGTAAATCCACGATTATTATTTTCTACTATCATTTCTCCAAGCTGATTCCCGCTATACGTCATACCTGCGTATATACTTTGTGTATTTTCCATAGCTGCTGATTTCTTAATAGGTTGTGTATTTCTAACTTCATCGTAACCACGTTTAATGTTGCTTATAAGTTTGTGTGCCTCTGCTAAACCGTCTTTTTCATTTAGGCATTTTTGTACATAAATATATATATCAAACAAATCGTGTGCCAGTTTATCTTCCAAGTTTAAATTTGAAAACAAAATACGCAATATTTTTTTTGCACGTGCCCTATGGTTTTTGCTAAGTTTTTGGTCTGGCTCATCTATTGCATCTTGAACACTTTCCAAAAACAATTCATAAGTTATACATAACAATTCAATTTCCGATGCTTGAGTTACTTGTGCTACTGTAATCATTGTTTCTCCTCGCTATCTACTTCTTCAAAATATGTGATAAACTGTTTAACAACTTCTAACAATGAATCTTTTTCTTGCTCCTTCTCTTTTTCCATTTTACACCCCTTGCTTCCTTATTATAGCCTACTATTATATAATTTCTTCAAAGTCGCTATCACCCGTTTTTGCAAGTGCTGGACCATCTTGAACAGGATTAACAACTGGGTTATAAATTTCTTTTGGATAATATACGCCTTGTTGAACTTTAAATCCGATTTCTTCAATCATTTGATTTAGACCGCCACTACCTTTTGCTAGGCGATTAGTAATTTCCTCAGTTTCACCACTAACTTCATAGTTTACAGAGGTGCTCGTTATTTTCAAGTTTGCAACAACTGTGCCCATAGTTTTTGTGTTATAGCTAATAACTGCATTAAGTTCATCTTTTATTTCACCGCTAACATTCTTTTTGTCGTTAGTATACAAATGAACTGTTCTAGCCTCACCTTGGATTACAAATGGGATTTGATACACTCCATCTTCTCCATTAGTAGAATTTAATTGCTTTGTAAACTTCGTCATTTCTTCTAAGCTTTTGTTATCTTTATAAGCGTTGATATCGCCACCCATCATTGCAGCGTCTTTATCTTCTTTCGCTTCTTTTTCAAGGGCTTCCATCTCTTCGGCAAGCTCTTTTAAGCTTTCTGGGAAATAATCATCTTCTCCAACGTATTCTTTAAAGTTTTCACTAAATCCGCTTGGGTCTTCAATAATTTTTTCCATCAAATATAAGTTTGATATTGTAAGCTGAATACCTTTATCTTTTAAGGCATTGATTGTATCTTCCGATGCATTTTTTGCAACATTAATTTTTTCTAAAAAACTGTCTGGCAACGTATCTGTTTTTCCAAACTCACCAAGTTGCGATTTCATACGTGCTCTAACAAACGGGAATATCATACTATCTAATTTTGCTGATATCGCTTTTGCATCAGACGAACGATTTACTGTAAGTTTTGTGTTTTCAACAACATTTGCAGCATCAATCAACTTTTTATTTTCAAGACTCGCAGTTTCAATCTTCTCTCTTGAACTATCAAGTTGTTTTTCTGTTTGAGTTGTCGTGTCATCAACTGTCGCCGCAACGTTGCTTGAATTGTTAGCATACTTTACTGCTTCTTGCAAACGCTCAACTGTAAGTGGCAAGTCATTTTTGTACATATAACCAATTACTTGCTCTTTATTTTTTTCAATTCCATTTAAAACTTGGTATAGCCCGATAAGTTCTTGCTTTTGTGATGAAGAAATTTGCCCTTTTTGATCTAGTGCAACGATGCTTTCGGCAACTGTTTTCTTTAGGTCTGGAATTCTCTTATCTTCAATATATTCCATTGAAGAATCAATATTACTATTGTAAGGGTTAATCCCTTCCTTAATCATGCCCGCAGCCATACTTGGCGTCATTTCCTCTAAAAACGTAGTCATTTTTAATGCTATGTCTTTTGCACCTTCAATGTTTGCCACTGAAAGTTCTTGGTTGTTCATTACAAGCCCTTTTGCCGCCTGAACTGTAAGTTCATCAGTTGGTAAGCCGTTATCTTTAAGGTAGTCATTAATTTGACCTGCAACTTTTGCAACGCTTTCACCAAATCGTCTTTCTGGCACAAGCTCATTTTCTTCATAACGCCCAAGAACTTTGTTAAATTCTTCAAGCGTTGCAGTTTCATTTGTTTGCATTTGTATTGATAATGCTTCGTCTGGATTTTGCTTCATTTGTGAAGTTGTTTCCATAATTTTTAGCATAAGCTCTTTGTATTCTGGCGTGTTCTCAAGCCCGGCCCCTTCAAGTGCTTTGTCTGCAACACTGTTTTGATATTCAACTAACGCATTTGCAACATCAGAAAGAACGGCACTTTCTAGTGGCATTTTTTGACTTATATTTCTTGCTGCTTCAACGTTTAGTTTTGCTCGAATAATATTTATTTGACCACGTATATCTGAAACTTGGTCTCTATATGCCGACTCAACATTTTTAGTTTTTACGTAACTTGTGTTTCTATCCATAATCTTATCACGTAATCCACGTATAGTAACTTCTTTTTCATTTCTAATAACATCTTCAATTTCAGAGTCATCAACCTCTGTAAGGTCATCAACGATTTCTTGCATATCTTTTTCTATATATAAAACTTTTTCTTCTTCTATAATAGGCTTATTTGCATTCCATTCTTTGTCATCACCATCTTGTGGCAAATCCATCAAATCGATAGCATTTTGTAAATTTTGCATTTTTGTGACATTGCTTGGTGTCACATCTTGTCCGATCATCATAAGTTTTTCGGCTGCCCATGAATTTCCTGAAGTATTAGGAATTGCATTTAGTCCAAGTACATATGCTACATCTGTTTTATCAACACTGCTTGATGAGCTACTTGTTTGGCTAAAACTTCCAATATATAGACTGTTTATAGTTATTGTTCCTGTTTCTTGCATAGCATAGCTATACATTCCATCTGTTTGTTCTTTAATTCTGCTTACTTTTTGCGTAATATTTTCGCTATCTACATCAACTGCTTCGTCCGTGATTTGAATAAATTCGTATTGTTCGAATGGTAACGTTTCTATATCTATGCCTGAACTAATCAACATTGGCACATCATCTAAATCAATAGGCAACGTGCTACTTCCTTCTTCTGCTCCATATTGTTCCATTTGGTAAAACATATCGTATGATTTGTTTGTGCTATAATTTTTGTCGTATAACACTTCTGGATCGATTGTTGCTATATTGCCCGTAGCTCCAAAGTTTGCGTAGTTAATTGGTATATATGTGCTTCTCGCACTGTTTATAGAGTTATCTATCATCTCATCACCTCTTTATTGTTCTAGTAGATATTTCGTCAAATACCATGTAAATCTTTAATACATTTGTAAACGTTACATATACTAGTTGTATATGTCATTAAACAATTTGAAAAAAGCGTTGCAAAACTATGTAATATACTTTATAATTTTCTAATATGGAGGATAAAACCCTACCAAAAAAACTATACTTTTAGGAGAGTGATTCTAACTTGGATTCGGAAATAGGTTTACAATTGTTTGTTTTAGCGATACTGTTAATGGGTTCGTCATTTTTTTCAATGTCGGAAACGGCACTTATGGCGATAACCAAAATAGATGTTAGACATATGGTTTCGCAAGACGTTAAAGGGGCTAAATTGTTAGAAAAACTAATGGAAGACCCATCAAAACTTTTAGGTTCTATATTAGTAGGTAACAACTTAGTAAATATTGGTGCATCAGCACTTGCCACTGTACTTGCAACTGATTTGTTTGGAGATGCAGGGGTTGGTATTGCTACTGGGGTTATGACGCTATTTGTTCTTATATTTGGAGAACTTACGCCAAAATCAATCGCATCAAAACACCCACATAAAGTTGCAATTTTTGTATCTAAACCAATATTTCTTGTAGTAATTGTTGTATCACCAATGGTTAAAATTCTTATTGTGATTTCAAATGTTATAATAAGAATGTTTGGGGGTAGCCCTGATTCTAGCCAAGCATTTATTACAGCCGACAAACTAAAAACTATCGTAACAGTTAGTCATGAAGAAGGTATTATCGAAGAAGAAGAAAAAGAAATGATTTATAACGTGTTTGGATTTGGTGATTCTTATGCAAAAGACGTTATGATTCCTAGAACCGATATGGTAGCTATTGACATTGAAGCTACATATCATGAAATAACTGAAATCTTTAAAGAACATCAGTTTTCACGAATGCCTGTATATCAAGACTCGCACGATAATATCGTAGGTATGTTATATATCAAAGATTTCTTGATAAAAACTATCGACCCAGATACATTCAAAGTATCTTCGATTTTGCGTGAAGCATATTTCATACATGAATTCAAAAGAATTGATGAGCTTTTTAAAGAACTTAGACTTAAAAAGACAGGTATGGCATTTGTAGTTGATGAGTATGGTGGAACTTCTGGACTTATTACCGTTGAAGACTTAATCGAAGAAATAGTTGGAGATATAGATGACGAATATGACATTCACGAAGAAGATTTTACTCAAATTGGAGATTATGAATACTTAGTGGACGGTACATATCGTATAACTGATGTAAACGATAAATTACACCTAGATATCACATCCAACGAATTTGACTCAATAGGTGGATACGTTATAGGTCTATTAGATAGATTTCCTGAAGACGGTGAAGTTGTTAAAGAAAATAACCTCACTTTTGCTGTTGAAGAAACTGATAACAATAGAATAAATAAAATTAAAATTACAATAGAGCCTCCAGACTTAGATTTAGAACATTTTAGAGATGGCATATAAAAGAAACCGTTAGGGTATAATTACCTTAGCGGTTTTTTGTGATGTTTGCGTGAATTTTAATCGTTAGGTATTGACAGTTAGCGATTAATCGTATACAATTAATTTTGCAAAGGAGGAAAAATATGGATAAACCTGTAATACATTTATTATTAAAGCACTTGCATGAAAAAATTGCCAAACAAACTAACTATATATTATCTGATTTAGATGTTACATTTTCTCAAGGACCTATACTTAAAGTGTTGAGCGACAGTGAAAATAATACAACGTCACTTAAAAATCTTGAAAAAGAACTTGGCTTGGCACAATCAACAGTTGCCGGACTTGTGAGTAGGCTTGAACAAAAAGAATTTGTTGTCACAAAAGTTGATGAGTTAGACAAACGTGTAAAACTTGTATGCCTAACCGACAGGGGGATTGCTGTAACAAACCATGTCCGAGAAAACATGGGGAATTTTGAAGAACAACTGTTTGAAAAATTTAGCGACGAAGAAAAAACACAATTTATCTATCTAGTCCAAAAACTAATTGATAACTAAAAATATTAGTTAAAATATCATTATAAGGAGGCAATTATGGCCAAAATTTTTAAATGCTTAAAAGGTCGTGAATGGGCATTTTTATTTGTTAGCATTATACTGCTAATAATCCAAGTTTCGCTTGACCTAAGTATCCCAGACTATATGGGAGAAATCACCCAACTTGTGCAAACCGAAGGCAGTTCAATGGACGAAATTTTGCATGCTGGCGGAATAATGCTTGCGTGTTCACTTGGCAGTCTTGTTGTTACAATTGTCGTTACGTACTTTTCGGCACAAATTGCAACAACAGTAGCTATGCGTCTTAGGGAACAAGTTTATGACAAAACTATTTCGTTTTCCGCTGCAGATATTAACAGCTTTTCTATCGCAAGTTTAATCACTCGTTCAACAAACGATATAACACAAGTACAAAACTTTCTTGCTATAGGTTATATTGCACTTGTACGTGCACCTCTTATGGCTGTTTGGGCAATAACAAAAATTTCTGCGAAAAGCTCAAGCTTTACTAGTGTTACGCTAATATTTATAGCAAGTTTATTAATCGTTATCGCCATACTACTAAAAGCTAGTATGCCAAAATCAAAACGCCTACAAACTCTAACAGACGGGCTTAACAACGTTGCACGAGAGCACCTAACGGGTATACGAGTTGTTCGTGCATACAACGCCGAAAAATATCAAGAAGATAAATTTGAAAATGTTAACCAAGATATTACACAAACGAATACATTTATTAACCGTGCCACAGGTTTTTTTGCACCTTATATGACTTTTTTAATGTCTACACTTACAATTGTAATATATTGGGTTGGTGTATATCTGATTAACGATGCACAAGGTATGGAAAAAATTACGATTTTCTCTGATATGGTAGTATTTTCATCTTACGCTATGCAAATTATTATGGCATTTATGATGATGACAATGTTGCTTATCGTTACGCCACGTACTATGGTTGTTTTAAAGCGTATTACAGAAGTGTTGGACTTTGACAACAGTGTTGTTGAAGGTAACAAAGCTGACGTTCCAACGGCAAATGTTGCCATTGAATTTAAAGACGTATGTTTCTCATATGGTGCAAGCGAAGAAAACGTTCTTGACAACATATCATTTAAAGTTAACAAAGGTGAAACAATTGCTTTTATTGGTGCAACAGGTAGTGGTAAAAGTACAATTTTGCAACTAATGTTACGTAATTATGATGCAACTTCTGGACAAATATTAATTGATGGTGTGGATATAAAAGAATATAAACAATCTACACTTCAAGATAAATTTGGATATATACCACAAAAAGCAGTATTGTTTACGGGCGATGTAAAAAACAACGTTGCATACTGTGAAAAACCTGGACTAAACATTGATGCGTCACGTGTAAAAATGGCTGTTCAAATTGCTCAAGCTGAAGATTTTGTTGACAAAATTGGGCTTGACGGCGAAGTATCTCAAGGCGGGTTAAACTTATCTGGTGGACAAAAACAACGTTTATCTATTGCACGTGCGTTATACAAAAAAGCTCCAATGTATTTGTTTGACGACTGTTTTTCAGCGCTTGACTACAAAACAGACTTCAATTTGCGTGATGCTATTGCAAAACAGCTTAAAAATACAACTAAAGTTTTTGTTGCACAAAGAATTAGTACTGTTAAAGATTGTAATATTATAGTAGTTTTAGATGGTGGTAAAATTGTTGGCAAAGGAACGCACCGTGAACTGCTTGCTAACTGCAAAGTTTATCAAGAAATCGTTTCTTCACAACTATCTAGTAAGGAGGCAGAGTTATGAGACCAGACGAACAAAAACCAGATAAAAAAGGCGGACCTCCTCCAAAAGGTGGTGGCTTTGGTGGTCCAGGACGTGGCCCGGGCGGACCAGTTGAAAAACCTAAAAATTTCAAAGCAAGTATAAAAAAATTAGCACATTTTTCTAAACAGTATAAGTCTTTAGTATTTACAGCGTTGTTTCTTTCGGTTATTTCAGCAACTTTTACACTTATTGGACCATCAAAACTTACAGAGCTTACCGACATAATCGGAGCTGGTATGATGAATTCGATTGACACCGATGCCGTCAGAGAAATTGCAACATTTTTAATTGCAATTTATGTTGGGGGGCTTGCGTGTGGATATTTACAAACGTTTATTATGGCAACAGTTTCACAACAAATATGTAAAAAACTGCGTAGCTCTATGATACAAAAAATTAACAATTTGCCATTATCATATTTTGATAAACGCACGTATGGCGAAACGTTATCACGTATCACAAACGATATAGATACAATCGGAGTTAGTTTAAATCAAAGTTTATCTTCCTTATTAAGTGGAATAATTATATTTTTTGGTGCATTGATATTAATGTTTTATACCAACTGGGTTATGGCTACAACGGCACTACTTTCAACTTTGTTAGGATTTGGCTTAATGGGGCTAATAATCAACTTATCACAAAAGTTTTTTGCCCAGCAACAAGCACATCTTGGTAAAATTAACGGGCATATCGAAGAAGTTTATAGCGGACACAATATCGTTGTTGCATTTAATGCCCAGCAAACTGTGAGCGAGTATTTTTATAAATCAAATGAAGCTCTATATAAATCAGCTTGGAAAGCACAATACATTTCTGGGGTTATGATGCCTATTATGGGATTTGTTAGCAACTTCTCATATGTGTGCGTGTGTATAGTTGGAGCAATTTTGACTATGCAAGGGCATATTTCGTTTGGGGTTGTTGTAGCGTTTATGGTATACATTCGTATATTTACGCAACCGCTACAAACACTGGCACAAGCCGCAACTACACTACAAAGTGCTGCTGCTGCAAGTGAGCGTGTGTTTGATATTCTTGAGGAAAAAGAGCTTGAACATGAAACTTCTAGCAATATTGAGGCAACAAAAGGTAATGTTGATTTTATCGACGTGTCATTTGGATATAACCCTGATAAAATGATTATTAAAAACTTCTCGGCAAAAGTTGTCGCAGGTCAAAAAGTTGCTATCGTTGGACCAACTGGTGCAGGAAAAACGACGCTCGTAAACTTATTGATGAAGTTTTACGACTTAAACTCTGGTGAAATATTGATCGATGGCACACCTATTAGCAAGATGACCCGTGAAAATATTCATGACCAGTTTGCGATGGTTCTTCAAGATACGTGGATGTTTGAGGGTACGATAATTGAAAATATTGCGTACAACCAAGATTATGTTACGAAAGAAAATATCGTTGAGGCGTGTAAAGCTGTTGGTATTCATCACACTATTATGACGATGCCAAAAGGTTACGAAACTATGATGAGCAATGCGACGCTGTCGGTTGGTGAAAAGCAACTTATAACGATAGCTCGTGCCATGGTTAAGCGTTCAAATTTGCTTATACTTGACGAGGCGACAAGCTCGGTCGATACAAGAACGGAACTGTTGATACAACAAGCGATGGATACGTTGTCACAAGGCAAAACATCGTTTATTATTGCTCATAGACTATCGACGATAAAAAATGCTGACCTTATTCTTGTTATGAAAGATGGTAATATTATCGAAAGTGGAAACCATGAAACTCTGCTTGAGATGGACGGTTTTTATGCAAACTTATATAACAGTCAGTTTCAAACTTCATAAGCTGTTGGGGGCTTCCCCTACAGCTTTTTTTGTGGCAAGTTTTACCGTATTGTATAGTAGCTTTGTAGATGATATAATAGAGATGTTAGACAAAATAAGATATTATAATATAAAATACGACTAAAACTTTATACGAAAGGAAGTTATACATATGAGCAAAAAATTTAGACGAGCATCGGCAATACTGTCAGGTGTAATGATTGTTGGTTCAATTTCACCAACAGCACCTGTATACGGACGTGACAACACAATTATTGAATTTGAAAATAGAGAGTTAGAGCAGAAAATTTTACAAGAGGTTGATATTTTGGGAGTTGGAAATAACAACGGCAAAGTTGAACAATGGGAACTTGAGGAACTAACACGTTTGATTTATCCTAACTCAGGTGATGATATTGATAGTTTGGTTGGTCTTGAAACAGCATACAACTTAAAATCGTTATACATAAACGGACACCCAATTGAAGATTTTTCACCTATTTCAAACTTAGATATAGTGGCATTAAATATTTCAGATACAGGGACTTCAGATATTTCATTTTTACCGAATATGAAAAGCCTTGAATATTTATATGCAAGTAATAATGATATTGGAAGTAGCATGTACGGACTAACTGATGTTAGATACTTAACTAATTTAAGATATTTAGATGTATCATATAACAATCTTGAAGAAGTTACAAATTTAGCAGCACTTACGAACTTAGAAACTCTTGTTATTAATAATAATAATCTTACCTCTATTAGTTTTGTTGAAAATGTACCTTGGCTAAAAAGTTTAGATGTATCTAATAATAATCTTAGCCGATTAACTGGATTGAATTTTGTAACATATCTAGAAAAATTAGACATCTCATCAAATCAACGACTTATAAATTTTACAAACTTTGATGAACTTAGCTATCTAACGTCATTACAAGAACTTCATGCCAACAACCTTGGTATTGATAATTTATCAGCATTTATAAATCTACCTGTAAATACTTTATCAGTTGCCGAAAATAACATCTACGACTTAACACCACTAATGAGCTATACAACAGAGTCGGCACTTAAAGTAATAGATATTTCTTCAAACTCTCTAAACTATACAGATTATGGCAATGCATTTGAAAATATATATGACAAAATGTATTATACAGATATAATTACAGCACTTGAAGCTGTTGATATAACTGTTATAGACGACAAAAAACACGACACTGCTCCTCGTCCTTCTGGGGCAACCATAGTAGAGTTTGCTGATAAAAATGTTCGTGATATGGTTTATAGTTTTGGAAATACGGGTGATAAACTTGGAAATGTTACTATTGATGGTATCAAAAACTTAACAACTCTTACTATCGACAAAAAAGTGAGCGGGCTTGGAGGACTAGAACACGCATCAAACCTAGTACAACTTGTAATCAAATCAGATGTTGAAGATTTATCAATTTTATCAGAAATATCAAATTTAGCTACATTAAGTTTTATCAACACTGAAATTAGCAACCCTGAAATAATTAGCGAACTTACAAATTTGTATAACCTTAACATTTCAAGTGCAACATTTGAAGATTTATCTATGCTTGAACCACTAGAAAATTTACATTACTTAATTTTGGACAACATCGGTGTTAGCGATTTATCACCACTAGCAATGCTATCAAACGTTAGCGATTTAGTACTTTCAAATATTACAGCTGAAGAAATTGATGTGGTTAACGAAATGCAAAACTTAACTTCGTTTACCTTAATGTATAGCGAAGTTGACACTATTCAACTTACAGAACTTGAAAATTTACAATCTATATCTCTAACAAATAACAATATAAATGAGGTGCTTTTACATAGCCTACCTGCCCTTACTAACCGAAGTGTAGCTATCAACTCAAATCAAATTAATAAATTTGAAGTTGGCAATTTACCTACTCTACTGGAGTTAAATCTATCTAACAATGGAATTCAAGAGTTTTTAGCTCCTGCAATTGATGCAAAAACGGGTGAAACTGGTATAATGCACCTAAATTTATCTGAAAATAAACTTACAACTATTGGTGATATTTCAGGACTTACAAACCTTACATCATTGATATTAACAGACAATGAATTTGATGACACTTTATGTTTTGGCGAAATTGAAAAGTTAGACAACTTGTTATATTTAGACGTATCAGGTTATGACTTTACAGAGGAACAACATTTACAACTTGAAACAATAATAGAAGCTAAACCAAACCTTATTCTAGAAGTTACACCTCTGCCTGAACCTGAAGAGGAAATAGAAGAAGAACTTGAAGAAAACGAAAATACTGAAGATGAAGAAATAGAGGGTGAGGAAGATGACACGGCATTAGGCTTTGCCAAAAAAATGCTGAGAAACTTAAAAAAAACTCCAAGGCAACTATCACAGAAGATGAGCGTAAAGAAGCTACGTGGGTGCTTGGCGATAAGCAAATCGGCGATAGAAAAGTACCCCTAAAAGCTATCAACACTATCATCAAAGCACGCCTTGAAGAGATATTTCTACTCATTAGAGACGAACTTGCAAGCAATTTAGACGGCGATGTAAAGAGCGTCATTCTAACAGGCGGAACTGCTAATATGCAAGGAATTACAGAATTAGTAGAAGGAGTTTTTAATATAAAATGCAAGGCGGACAAATTTAATACTAATGTGCTAGAGTCTTTTAGGCAAAACGAACACTCAACTTGCATTGGGCTACTAAACTACGCTCTCGAAAGCGAAATTAACTTGGCAAGGCAAGAAGAAGGCGAAGGCTTATTCTCTAAAATATTCAAGGTATTCAAAAGATTGCGGGCTTGCCTGAAGATGAAACTGTAGCGGCTTTGATTGTCTATGGTTATCCCGATGGCGATATTGCTCCTACCCCAAGAAAAGATGTAGAAGAAATTACAAGATTTATAGACTAGTTTTTTTAATACTTTCGAAAAACATGGTAAAATGGAGTTTGGTCTGTAATTGGAAAATAAGGATGGATCATCAGCTTTAAAGAGAGGAATGACTTTAGCCCATTGTAATTGATCTGGAAATACACCTGTTCGAATTGAAAGATTAAAAATATGAAGGAGTGGTTTGGAGATGTATGGAAGGCATTTTTTGAGTAGTGAGGATTTCAGCTCATCATGACCTGGCGCAGTTGATTTGAGTTTGTTGACAACATCTCCAAGCTCAGTCTCGCTGATGGGAGAAAACACAAAGGTAGATGAATGGCGCTTAATCCTGTCGATTGACAGCGATGTTTGCGGTATTCTTGCAAGCGAAGGATCAATATTCACAAAGAAGTTATTAAATTCATTGGCAATTTCAAAAGGATCAGAAATAATTTTATTAAAACCCTTTGAATTCTATTTGAACATTGGTGCTATCAATTTTTTTTTATACCTTCATTAATGATCTTCCATGTGGTTTTCATATCTTTTATGAGAATCAGAAGATGTATTCTCGTAAAATTTGCGTTTAGATGACCTCAGAAGGGGATTCAGTTTATTTTCATATGATTTGTATAGCTTCCAAAATAGCGGAGAGGGATTGGTGAGGTAATCCCGATAGAGCTTGTGCTTCTTGGCAATAGAACGTTTCAATCCATCAGTTAACCAAGATTTATTTGAGTTGATGGCTTTTTTCTTCTTTGGAATGGAAAAGTCTCATCTAAGATCTTAAAAAATATACCATGGAAGATATCATATGCAACATGAGTGTTGCATTCATTTTCAACTACAGACCATTTGACTATTGATAATCTGTTAGTGAATTAATTAATATTGCTGTTACTGAAGTTTCAAAGAACAACCTCATTAACAGGATTTCCTTTAACAATTAGGGGTACTAGGAAAAAACACTGCAAGATGGTCAGAGAAGTCGTAGAGCAAAATACCAGGTATCCCAGAAACACAATAGGAGTTTGTAAATATTTTGTCAGTCAATGTTTCATTTGTGGCAGTAATTCTTGGTGGCCCATTTATAAGATGGGGGAAAAGATGAGGCATTAAGATGGTCAATAAATTGAGATGATTTACTGTTCAGGAGCTTGATGTTGAAGTCACACAAATATAGCAGGTTTTTTTTCTCATTTGTAATTTTGCCAAGAGTGGAATAGAAACAATCAGAGAAGCAATTGATATTGAACTTTGGTGGTCTATAGATGCAGCCAACAATAATTTTCTTTTTACAGAAAGGCTCAGCAAACTCTAAAAAGACAGCCTCAGCTTCTTCTCCAACTAAAGCAACAAGATCACTGTGAGGGGAAGATTGTATGTTCTTCTTAACAAACGGACACACCACCTCCTACTTTACTTGATTCAAAACAGGGGTAGTGATTATAGCCACTGATAGAAAACATGGTTGCCTTCTGGCTATTTAACCAGGTTTCTGTCAAACCAACCATTAAAAATTAATAGGTAGCATAGCAAAATAGTAAGATTATCAAATTGTTGTGGCAGACTGCAAATATTAGGATGAAATAAAGAAAAGCAGTTATCGTTTGATCTTTTTATCAATGCAGAGAGACTTTACGGAGTACTCAGAAAAATAGGAACAGTGTATAGGGCCTTGTTTAAAAGCGATTAGGTTTGTATCAGGGTCAGCATTGGAAAGTGGCAGGAAATACTTATCATC
>LNZQ01000227.1 GCA_002007315.1 Epulopiscium sp. Nele67-Bin004 | reverse complement strand
AATAATCAAGAGGCATTAGAAGTAAACCAAAATCTAATTGAAGATTTAGAAAGTAAATTAATGAGTGAGTGCATCAATAACTGGAAAAACAGATTGCCTCTTAATATTAGTGGAAAAGGTTTTGATGAAGCAGCATCTCGTGTAAAGTTACGAGCATACACCTCTCCAGACCAAATTAGAGAAGTTGAAAAACAGCTAGTAGGGCTTAGTGCAAAAAAAGAACAAGCAATAATAGATGAAAATTTTGATTTGGCTAGTCAAATTAAAAAAGAAGAAAACGAAATTCGTACCCAACTTGTAAAACTTACAAAAGATTGGGAAGAAAAACAAAATAAAAATAGCCAAACTGTGTTATCGGAGGATATTGCTGAAGTTGTAAGTACTTGGGTAAACATACCAGTTACTAAGCTTGCTCAAGAAGACAGTAAAAAGCTTCAAAATCTAGAAGCAGAATTACACAAAAAAATCATTGGTCAAGATGAAGCAGTTGTCAGTGTTTCTAAAGCAGTACGCCGTGGTCGTGTTGGGCTCAAAGATCCAAACCGTCCGATAGGTTCATTTCTGTTTTTAGGACCTACGGGTGTTGGGAAAACTGAGCTTACTAAAGCTTTAGCAGTAGAACTTTTTGGTGAAGAAAAGTCTATGATTAGAATTGATATGAGTGAGTATATGGAGAAACATTCTGTATCAAAACTTATTGGCTCGCCTCCTGGATATGTAGGATATGAAGAAGGTGGTCAACTTACTGAAAAAATTAGACAAAAGCCATATTCAGTGATATTGCTTGATGAAATTGAAAAGGCTCATGGTGATGTGTTTAATATTTTATTACAAATTTTGGATGATGGACACATTACAGATTCAACAGGTAGAGTTGTGGATTTCAAAAATACTATTATCATTATGACCTCTAATATTGGTGCAACACAGATTATGACACCTAAACGTATGGGGTTTGTAAATAATAGTGATGCAAATAAACAATATACTGATATGAAAAAAATGGTTATGGAAGAAGTAAAAAAGTTGTTTAGACCTGAATTTTTAAATAGACTAGACGAGACTATTGTTTTCCATCCATTAAATCAAGAGCATATTGAAGAGATTGCCCAAGTTATGACAAAAAATTTAGTTGCACGTATATCAAAAAATGTGGGTGTAAATTTAGTGTTAAACGAAGATGCTATCAAATTCTTAGCTACTAAAGGTTACGATGAAGCTTATGGTGCAAGACCACTTAGACGACTTATTCAATCAACAATTGAAGACCAACTTGCTGATGAAATGCTTTCAGGTCAAGTTCGTGAAGGCGATACTGTTCAGGTTGAAACTACAAAAGAAGACGATAAAGAAAAAATTGTTTTTACAAAATAACATTTTATGTGTATAATAATAAATATCAAACTATTATGAGAGAGAGGGTTTAAGTATGGCAGTTATTAAAGAAATTATACGAACTAACTCGGACGGCACTATAAGTTTTGGGAATTATGAATTGGATAGTAAAACAAAAGTTTTGGATTTTGAAATAGAAGGTTTTAAATACAAAGCTAAAAGTTTTAATGAAGTTACTAAGCTAAAAAAAGATGGTGAATTAGTGTATGAATCAATCCCTGGAACAGCAGTTCATCACTTCAAAGTTACAGATAAAGGTGTAAGGTTTTTTGTTGAAGGTACGGCACAAACACAAATAACTTTAGAACTTACGCCTGATACCGAATATGATTTTAAAGTTGACAAAGCAATGGTTGGCCTTGTAAAGACGACTGCAACAGGAAAAGTAAATATTTCGGTTGATGCAACGGCAGAAGAAAAACTTGTTGAATTAACAGCAAAATAAATTGTTTTAAAGGGGCTATTAAGCTCCTTTTTTATTGGAGGAAAATATGGCTAAAAAGAAAAATATGTATATATGTCAACTTTGTGGACATCAATCTGTGAAGTGGCTTGGAAAATGCCCATCTTGCAATGAATGGGATTCCCTTGTCGAAGAAATTGTTGATGTAAAAGCTAAAACAATCGAGAAAAATATTGCAAACAAACCTATAAAACTTAAAGAAGTTCAAATATTAGAGGAGAGCCGAACAACTACGGGCATGGGGGAACTTGATAGGGTGCTTGGTGGTGGTATCGTTAGAGGGTCTCTTGTTCTTGTAGGGGGAGACCCTGGAATTGGTAAGTCGACATTATTATTGCAAATATGTGAAACGCTTGGAACACAAAGCAAACAAGTGCTATACATTTCGGGTGAAGAATCGGTGGCACAAATAAAACTTAGAGGAGAACGTTTAAAAGTTCAAACAGAGAATTTATCATTGCTTTCAGAAACCAACATGTCAAATATTACAGCAACTATTAAAAATAATAAGCCTGATTTAATAATTTTGGACTCTATCCAAACTGTATATTGCGAAGAAGTGACATCTGCACCTGGAAGCGTTAGTCAAGTTAGAGAGGCAACTCATACCCTTATGAACATTGCAAAAGGTGATGGAATAACTATACTTATAGTGGGACATGTAACTAAAGAAGGTGCACTTGCAGGACCTAGAGTGCTGGAACATATGGTTGATACAGTGTTATATTTTGAAGGTGAGCGACATGCCTCATTTAGGATTTTGCGGGCGGTAAAAAATAGATTTGGATCTACAAATGAAATTGGCGTTTTTGAAATGGTTGATGTTGGACTTGTTGAGGTGAACAATCCATCAGCACTAATGCTGGCAGGTAGACCTGAAGATGCTCCCGGGTCAGTGGTAACTTGTAATATAGAAGGAACACGTCCTATGCTTATCGAGGTTCAAGCTTTAGCTAGTTATACAAGCTTTGGTATGCCAAGACGAACGGCGGCGGGTATCGATATTTTTGAGGTAATGTTCTGTAATCTCAGCTGAGCTGATTTCTTTTTTGGAGAGCATTTCCGATAGCTGGTATATTTTTTTAGATGTGATAGACATATAAATTCCTTATATTGATATACTTTATTTATTATAAAATATATCAATACATAAGTCAATATTTATTGACGAATATATGTATTATTTATAACTTATCGGGGCGATATTTTACATTTTGTAATATTTATATAATAGTACAAAATTAAAAATCTTTGACAAAATATAGTAAATTGTTATATAATATAGAATACGAAAATTAAATATTTTATTTTATAATGCAAGAGGATTAAAATGTTGTTGCTGCTGCTTCTTATTTTATGCGTGTCGCCGCTTTACGGGGCTATTAACGACTTGGCTGAGACGTATTACTCGCAGGTATCTCCAAACGGTAAAATTCTAACCAATGCCGAAGATATGGGCTTGGAGATAGATAAAATATATCTTTACACAAAAAATCAAAAACTATCGGAACGCGACGGTATCTCGCTGGATGCGTTTTATTTGTATCTTACAAATAAAATCTACTCGGGTGATAAATTATCGGCGCAGCAGGTAAAAGCACTAGAAGACAAAAGAAACGAAATGCTCGCATATATGAAAAGCAACCCCGTCGACTCTGCGTTTATCACGGTGCTGGCGGATATAGGTTTTGTGATGAGTACATACAAGAGTCTGCCTACGTTGATTTCGATTTCCAAGCAGAATCTGAAATTTTATGAGCAGGCAATCAAAATGGATAACACCTTTTTTATGGCGTATATCAGGATGGCTATGTGGTATTATTACGCTCCAAAGTACGGCGGAGGCTCTCTCGATAAGACTTTGGACTATCTAAATCAAGCCGAAAAATACGCCGTCACCAAACGCGAACAGCTGGAGCTTTATCTTTGGCGGTCGCAGGTGTACTTCAGGAAGGGGGAGGAGCAGAAAGCCGAAGAAGAGATAAAAATCGCGCATAATATGTTCCCCGATAATATGATGATACAAAAAGCCATAGACGCGAACGTCAACGGCGAATATTACAAATAAAAACTGCAATTTTTTTGCAGTTTTTTTTTATTTTTGGGCATATTAGGTTTATATTTATGTATATTTGTATATAGAGTTAATTTGTTTAACTTTATAATTCATTAGGAGATAACTATTATGAAAAAGGGTATATTGATATTTTTATTTGTTTTTGTCTGCAGCGGAAGTTCTTTTGCTATGTATAATACAAATATGCAGCACCGACAAAATATGCACACAAACACGCATATGTCAAACGTCATGATGCACCTGCCTATATTTGCGATTCTGCCGGCTGCAGACCAGCGCAAGATAGAGCAGATTCACGAGGAGACAATGATGAAAATCCGCCACGTCGTGGAAAATTCTGATTTGCGGCAGCTGCTTCAAGAGGTGAACAACTACAGCACAAACGCCTCCGTGAACTCGCAGCAGAATATGGTTAATATTCAAAAACAAGCCGTGCAGGAGTATTTGAATGTGAGCGAGCAGATTTATCAACTGCGTCAAGCCGGTCACGAAAAAATACAGGCGATAATCAGAAGCGCAGCCGGCACTACAAATATGAATTCAAGTATGAATACTAATATGTATAATTAATCTGATATAAGCAAATAAATTTAGGAGGGAGCTATGAGCCGTAGAACCATGATAATCATTGGCGTAGTCGTGATTGTGTTAGTTGTTCTGTTGGGATTCTGTCATAGAAGAGGCAGAAGCAGCCAAAGCCACAACGCTAATACACCAGCAACACAAACAACGAACCAGTAGCATCTGTTTTGGTGATTTAATTAGAATATAAAAGGTAATTTAGAATGACGGATATTTATTATTTGAATTTAATTATAATGTATTCTTAGCAAGGAGAATTGCCATGAATAGAAGACAAATTATTATTATTGCTGTGGTTGCCGTTGTAGGTTTGATTATGGTAAGCACGTGCCATCGCCGTAACAGCGACGACACAATGAAAGGCGCTGACCGTTCGCATTCCACGAATACGCAGGCAGTGTCGACAAACAGTACAGCGAGTACAACAAATCAAGCCGGCGCAACAAACGCCCGCAGAGATATGAGTTTTGTCAGAAATCTGCCTGCGGAACTGCATCATCTTTCCGATGAAATTCAAATTTCTATCGCATCGATAGTGCAGGAAACCGAAGCGGAAGTACACGCCCTCGACATGAAAGTCAGAAATACCGTGAATAGAGATATGAGCAGTATGGAAAAACGTTTGGTCGATGAAACGGATAAAGCCA
Source organism: Epulopiscium sp. Nele67-Bin004 (assembly GCA_002007315.1). The sequence continues at coordinate 6,195 of LNZQ01000227.1, read as the reverse complement.
AAGCCAGCGAAATAGCAAAAGAAATCGCTCTCGCCAGAAATGCCGCAGAGAAAGAAAAATTGCTAGCCGAGCAAAAAGCTATAGAAATTCGTATTCAAGCGCAGGAAAGAATCCACAGCATACTGAATGCTACAAATTAAATCTGTTAGTCAAAAAAGCACCTCTTAATCGGGGTGTTTTTTTGTGTTTTGGAGCTTTTTTGGAAAAACGAATCCTGAAACTTTTTTGTTGACTTTATATAATATAAAGCTTAAATTATCTTTATATAAATTATGTTTTAGGAGAACATTATGAGAAAAAGTATTTTGTTTGCTCTGGTTTTGAGCGTGTTTTTGGCAGGCGGCGAGGCTTTCGCGCAAAAAAGCAAAAACGAACGCGGCGACCGTATGGGCTGGAGAGGCGACCACAAAGGCGATATGCGTGACGAGTTTATCAATAAGCGCGTCTTCAATGCATTGCCTGAATCCATACAGATGTCTATCAAGGAATTGATGGAAAAATCTAAGGAAGAACTCAAAACCATGCGTGAAGGCGAAAAAGCCGAGTACGATAAAATGAAAGAAATGGAAAAAACCATGCGTGCCGAGAAAGACAAAGAAAAAGCCGCTCAAATGGCTGTCGAAGTCTCCGTTATGAAAATGAATATGGAAACAAGGTATCTCGCCGAGAAACAAAAAATCGTTGCTGAGATACAAAAAATCTTAGCTCAATAGTTATAGATATGTTTTATAAAAACACCTCTTAATCGGGGTGTTTTTTGTTGGGTAAAATTTTTTTGTGAAAAACGAATCCTTAGGCGGAGCTGCGGACTTAATATAGTATAGTCGATTATAAAAAAAATAAGTCTATTCAGACAAATATATTCTTAGGAGAGAATTATGAAAAGTAAAATTATGTTGGCATTGTGTGTATTTTTAATCAGCGGAGTTTCTTTCGCTCAAGCTAGAGACGGCGGTCGCGGAGGACGCGGCGGTGGAAGAGGCGGCGAAGATATGGGAATAAGCCGTAAGGTGATGGAAGCTCTGCCTGAGGCTGTGCAAAGCGAAATCAAGCAGATTATCGAAAAATCACGCGACGAGATGAAATCATTGAAAGATAAAGATAAAGAAACCCGCGAGCAGGTTAAAAATTTAACCAAAGAAATGAAAGCCGAAAAGGACAAGCAAAAAGCCCAAAAACTTGCCGAGCAGATTGCCTTGCTGGATGCGGAGATGAATCAAAAACGTCTCGCCGACAAGCAGAAAATGCTGGATATACAGACAAAAGCACAAGAGCAGATACAGGCTGTTTTGGCAAATCTTAATAAATAAATTAAACTAAATTTATAAATCAAAAACACCCTATACAGGGTGTTTTTTTGTGTGGTTATTTGGAGAGCTTGTAGTAGGTGTAGTGGTCTTGATATTGACCGTTGACGATGTCGGCGTCTTTTTGTATGCCCTCAAACTCGAATCCCAGCTTTTGGGGGATTTTTTGGGAGCGGGTGTTTTCGGCGGCTGCGGAAATCACGACTTTATGCACTCCGTAAATATCAAAGGCTATCTCGATGAATGTTTCCACGCATTGGGACATGATGTTTTTGCCCTGATGGTCTTTATCCAGCCAATAACCTATGGATATGGAGTTGTTGGCGGGTTTGACGTTGTGGAAGTCTATAGTCCCGCACATAGCGCCGTTGTAGAAAATCACGCAGACAAAACCTTGATTGGTCAGCCAGTGATTTTTGTGGTCGCGTATAAAGTGCAGGGTGTCGTTTTTGTCTTTGGTTTTGTCAATCCAGCTCATCCACGCTCTCAGGTGGTCGCGGTTTTTGACAGTAAGCTCAAACAAATCATCTGCGTGATGGTTGTCCAAAAACTCTATTCTGATGTCGTCGTTGATGTCGATACCAAACATACATACTCCTTGTATATTTTGTTAGTAGGTTTTGTGTTGTTCCCAGTACCAAGCGGTTTTAATCATGTCTGTGAGATTGTACTCGGCTTTCCAATTTAGGAGTCTTTGCGCTTTGTCAGGGTTGGCTACAAGGAAAGGAGGGTCGCCTTCGCGTCGCGGGGCTTCTTCGACTGTGAAATCAACACCTGTGATTTTTTTGCATTGTTCGACTACTTCTTTGACGGAATTCCCCAGTCCTGTGCCGAGATTGTAAGAGTCGCTGACTTTTTCGTTGACCATTCTTTCCATGCCTACGATGTGGGCTTTTGCCAAATCCACGACGTGGATGAAATCCCTCACAGCGGTGCCGTCGGGGGTAGGGTAGTCCGTACCGAAGATTTTGAGCATATCGCGTTCGCCGTTGGCTGCCTGCAGGGTGACGGTAATTAAAAGGGCTGCAGGCTCGTAAGAAGGCCCTATCTTGCCCTCCAAGTCGGCGCCGCACGCGTTAAAGTATCTCAGTATGCAGTAGTTGAATCCCTCGAAAGCGTGTGCGTAATCTCTGAGTATCCATTCTACCATTAATTTTGAACTGCCGTAAGGATTGATAGGGAGCTGGGAGTGGTTTTCGTCTATTTTCTCTTCCTCAGGGACGCCGAAAGTGGCCGCCGTGCTGCTGAACACGAAGTTGTTGATTCCGTTGGCTCTCATGGCGTCTAAGAGCCTTAAAACCTTGCTGACGTTGTTGTCGTAATAAGTATCGGGATGATGCACCGACGCTCCGACTTCTATCATCGCCGCAAAGTGCATAACCGTGTCTATGGCGTGGGTTTTGAATATTTGATTGAGGAGGTCTACGTCGCCCAAATCCCCCTTATAAAATGCGATGTCGGGGCTGATAGCGTCAAGCGCCTCTTTATGCCCCTTGCTGAGGTTGTCCAAGACAATAGGCGTGTAGCCTTGCTGGAATAGCTGTTTTACGGTGTGAGAGCCTATATAGCCCGCCCCGCCTACAACTAGAATGTTTTTCTTCATAATAATCACTCCTAAATTAAGTTATAATATAAATTATATACCACTATCGTTTATGTGTCAATAATACTTGTATTTTTAAAGTAAATATATTATAATTTATTATAATATATACACAAATATACTCAAATAGGAGCAGATAATGAAAAAAGTCGCAATAATCGGAGCAGGCCCGGCGGGTATCGCTATGGGCGTTGAATTGGCAAAAGCAGGCGTCAAAGACGTCGTGATATTCGAGAAATCGGATAAGGACAACGCGTCCGTCAGGCAGTTTTATCCAGCAGGAAAGGATATAAACTCCGTCTACAAAAGCATAGAAGTGCCTCAAACAGGGCAGCTGGGATTTACAGGGATTATATCTCTCGACCAGTATCATATTATGATGGATAGCGCTATCAACGACAACTCCCTAGATATTAAATTCAACACGGAAGTGCAGAAAATCACCAAAAAAGACAAAGTTTTCGAGATAGAGACTTCGGACGGAACTTATGAGGCGGAATATGTGGTTTTGGCGAGCGGCGTCTTCGCAAAACCTAGAAAACCCGACTACAAAATCCCGGCGGCGGTGTTGCCGAATGTGTCTTATGATATTTTGAACCTCCAAAAACAAAATATTACAGGATTTGATATTTTGGTAGTGGGCGGGGGCGATTCGGCTTCCGAGTATGTGCAGACTCTGTCCGCAATGGGCAACAACGTCTCGCTGTCCTACAGGCAGGATAAAATCTTCAGAATGAATCAACTCAATATAGACAGGCTCAATGAATTGCTCTTCCAGAAAAAAATCGCCATGTATCTCGGCACTAATATAACTTCCGTAGAGCAGGACGGCGACAAAATCAAAGTCAGCTTCGAGAAGCACGACCCTATGTTTGTAGACAAAATCGTCTACTCGCTGGGAGGGGCGTCTCCTACAGCCTTTATGGCAAACTGCGGTTTGGAGTACGACGACACCAATGTAGTCTTGAGAGACAACGGCGAGACCTCTATAGACGGACTCTTTATGATAGGCGATTTGGCGTCGGGCAGAAAGGGAGGCTCTATAATGCTGGCGTTCAACGGAGCTAGAAGCGTTATGGAAGGATTAAACCAAAAATACGGTTTTCCTGCACCTGTATAAATATATTTCAAAAATAGTATTGACGAATACGGCGGGGCTGTTTAACATACTCTTGTAAATTTTATTTATAGGAGAGTAATAATGAAAAGATTATTATTGTTGATGTTTGTCTTGTCCGCCGTAAATGTATACGCCCAAGACAACACCGATTACCCAAAATGGGTAACGAACGCTATGGAACATTCGCAAAAAGAAATTATGCGTATGTATGAATTGTCAGAGCTGACAGTTCCTTTTTGGATGCCGTCATTGTATGTGGATGCGCGCATCAACGGGTATTTTATCGACGGATACGATGCGATTCCTGTGTTGATGACTATTGCCGAAGTGCATATTTTCAGATTTTCGAGAATATGGGGTGAAGGCAGAATGTATTGGCAAGTGCCGCTAACCGACCAAAGCTACTCGCCGCTTAACGATATGTATTTCGGATTCGGCGGAGCTTTCGGCGTCAATCTCATCGACACCAGAAAAGTCCACATGTCCGGCGGACACAAGCACGTTAAAGGCTGGGTAATGTCTGTAGCGGGCGAGGGTTATCATTTGTGGAACGTCGATGACGAAGATAAACGCATATACGGAGGCGGTGCGGAAGTAAAGGCTATGTACAGCTTTAATCAGTTCTTCGGGCTGAGCGCGGGGCTTAATGTCAGCGGAGGCAATATCAATATCTACGGAGATACCAAAAACTTTATAAGTTTCGGCGGTTCGATTGGATTGACGTTCTAAATTATAAAAAAACCCTCATTATTTGGGGGTTTTTTAGTAAAACATTTGGATTTCCGGTTTTGCTTATGTATATTAGAGTATGGAATACAAAGGAGAAAAGAATGATAATATTCTTATTATTTTTGTTTGTATTCAGTACTAATTTACACGCTCAAGATGATTCTAAGGGTTCTTCTGACAGCCGCATAGAAGAACCGGTACAAGAATACAAGAGTGAATTAATAAGATATTATGAATTAACACAGATGAAGGTTGCATATTGGCTGCCTTCGCTCCATATAAGCGAGAGGGTAAGCGGCTATTTCGTAAGCGGTGATAAAAGCCCTATACCTGTCGCCCAAACATTAGTAGACCTGCAGCTGTTCCGGTACAGCACAGGATTTATGATGTTTAGGTTTTATTACCAGATACCATTATCTGAAACAAGCAAATACGGCTTGGATAACAGATTTATTGGTGTCGGCGTACTTGCCGGCGGTAATTTATATGATAATAGAAAAGTCCATATGCGTGACAACAAAAAATACGTAAATGGCACCGCAGTAGGCATTGCCGGAGAAGGTTATAGAATCTGGGTGCCTGATAATATGCAGATTTCTATATCCGGAATAGGTTTGGAATTTACAGTAGTGAACACCATAGATACGTTTTTTGCTATCCATATGGGTGTCAGCTTGAATTTCGGAACTATAAACAACGAAATGGATAGATCTATGTTCACCAGTGTTGGCGGAACAATAGGATTAGCATTTTAATCGGGAAAGCTCCTTAATGGGGCTTTTTCGATGTTTGTTGTTATTTAATTATCAATACTAAATATCGGGAGACAGTTATGAAGTTGTTGTTGTTATTGATGTTTATATCGTCGATAAACACTTACGCCGAAGATATACCGCAGGATGAATATCCTTTTTATATACAGAGGCTGACGCAGGTATATCAAGACAGAATGATGAGGCGTTATGAGATGTATCAGATGCCTTATGCGTATTGGATACCGTCTATTCAGGTGAGCGAACGATTCAGCGGGTATTTTACAGGCAGTACGGGCGAGTCTATTCCTGTGGCTGTGACATTGGTGGATTTGCAGTTTTTTAGATTTACCAGAGTTTTTGCGTCTGTGAGAATGTATTATCAGGTGCCTTTGACTAAAACTGACGGATTCGGATTGGATAAAAATTACATTGGCGTAGGGGGATTGGGAGGATTTTCCGTGTATGATCTCAGAAGGGTGGTAACCAATTCATCGGGAAAGCAATACATAAGAGGTTCGGCGCTGACGCTTAGCGGGGAAGGCTTCAAAATGTGGGACACCGACGATAACAGCAACACCATCATAGGCGGGGGATTTGAGCTGAAACAGATCACCAATATTTATTCGTTTTTGGCGGTGTTCGTGGCGTTTAATATGACTTTCGGGCGTATCCACTACAACG
>LNZQ01000226.1 GCA_002007315.1 Epulopiscium sp. Nele67-Bin004 | reverse complement strand
CAAGACGAGGAATGGGACTAAAAGACTAGATTGTTATTAATCTGTAAAGAAATTGATAGTATCCAAGAGATTACTATAATTGTACTTTATGGATTTTATTAGAAAGACCTGTTAGACAAAAGAATATTTATTGATAAAGACTAGATTTTTTTAGTGAAATAGGTTGATTGTTTAACAGTATACCCTAGCCGTTAGGGGTGAGGTGTAAAAAGGCAATTTGTCATTTTTTACATTTTATGTAACGGTTAATTTCTAGCAATAGTAAACAGAAATTTAACAAATATCACTTCAATTTGTTTGTGCAATATTATTCACTAAAAACTCAAGGGAACCTATGTTATGCTCATGTTATGGGTAAACAAAGACGTTTTACTTATTCTCAACAAGTCATAGATTTTATAGTAGGAGAGATTAGAAAAGATCCAACAGAAATTGTGGACAAGATAAAAAATAAAAAAAATAAGTCAACCCCAGGAGCAAAGGAATTCTAAATAGAATATTCTATCTACTCCCATTCGGGAACCCAGCTTGAATCCATCTCAAGTTAACTTATTCATAGTATATAGTATATGCTTTTATTTGTCAAACGATACTATAAAACCAAGAAAGTAAACAAATGAACAAAACGAATAAGCACGATAACGGACAAAATGTTACTTGAAAATAAAGAGCTAGTCCAACAAAACATCGACATCTCAAAAACAGACTGGGATAGTTTTGAAACTTCTTGGGACTTCAAACGCCACCCGTTGATATAAATATTGACTTTAATTAGGTTTTGTGGTATCTTAAAAATATTTTAAATTCAGGAGGTATCAATATGAATAAGAGCGAATACCAACCAACTAATAGTTATATTAATAAAATAATTATTCATTAAGTTAGAAACTTACAAAATATCGAAATTGATATTATGGACAGCGAATTAAAACACTTAATTTTAACTGGAAAAAACGGCTCAGGAAAAACAAGTGTTTTAGAAAAAATCCGAGATTATCTCACTTCAATTATAGACGGTAATTATTATAATCTACTAGTTTACTGGCAGGAAAATAAATCACTTTTTTTAGACCGAATAGAGAAATTACAAAACTTAGAAGTGCTAGATGCACAGCAACAAGCTGAGTTATTAAAGTTTAATAAAGGTTTAGAACAAACAGAAAATTCAATCCAAAAATATTCTAACGGATTACAAGTAGATTTGGAAGATGGTAAAGGTCATCTGCAAGCATTTACAAATTTAGTAGAAGAAAAGTATAGAAAGAACGAATTTATTTTAGCATATTTTTCAAGCAAAAGAAATCTGTCAATTAACAAAAGTGATAACATAGTGAAGACAGAATTCAAAGACACATATACACTAGAAGATAATCTTGATAGCAAGTTTATAGATTATTTAGTGTATTTAAAAACGCAACAATCATTTGCACGGGACGATAATGAGCAGGAAGAAGTTAAAAAAACTGAACAATGGTTTAGACGATTTGAAAAAGCCTTACAAGATTTGTTCGAGCAACCAAAATTAAAACTTATATTTAATAGAAAAGAATTAGATTTTTATATGCAAGAACCTAATAAAGAGCCATATACATTAAATCAACTATCAGATGGGTATTCAGCTGTTTTAGATATAATAATAAATATAATTTTAAGAATGGAGAAAATCGCAACAACTATCTATAATATTGAGGGGATAGTTCTTATAGATGAAATAGAAACACACTTACACATACAGTTGCAGAAAAAAATACTGCCGTTTTTAACTAGTTTTTTTCCAAAAGTTCAATTTATAGTTACAACGCATAGTCCGTTTATTTTAAATAGTATTAAAGATGTTGTAATATACGACTTGGAAAATAAAACTTTAGTTAAAGATGGTTTGCAAGATGTATCTTACACTGGAGTTGTAAAAGGATATTTTGGAGCAAATGAAATGTCTAGAGAAATTGAGAGCCAGTTTAATAGATATAAAGACCTAGTTGCTAAAAAAACTTTAGAAGATAAGGATTTTGAAGAAATTGCTGATTTAGGTATAACTTTAGAAGAAATTCCAGATTTTTTATCTATGACAATAGCTACGGAATTTAAAAGACTGCAATTGGAGTTTGAAAATAGGGAGGACATCTAATATGGTTAAAGTTAAAAGAAGTTTTCCTGCTCCAACATCGTTATCTAAACAAAAATCTTACAGTGAAGTAGATGTAGTTAGACAACTAAAAGAAGATTTTGATAATAAATGTTATATTTGTAATATTGACAACTTACCTGAGGGAGTTATAGAACATCTGCGACCTCATAAAGATGGTATATACGTTGACTTAAAGTATGATTGGGAAAATTTATTTTTATCTTGTCGTCACTGTAATTCTGTTAAAAATAAGAAAATCTATGAATACAAAATTATTGATTGCTGTAAAGTGGACCCAGAACAGTATTTAATATTTAATCATATTGAAGAAAATGTTACTGTAAAAAGTTTAGATGATACTGATGAAGACGCAGTTTCTACATCTAAGCTAATAACAGAAGTATTTAATGTTAGCAATACGGGGCATTATACGGTAAATAGTGAAGAAAGGCGAGATAGACTACAGAACGAAATGAATAAATTATATAAATATCTTCAAAGACACAAGAATAATCCAGATTCTAAGCCAATATTGCGAACTCTTAAAGTATTATTACAAAGAAAAAGTCCTTTCGCAGCATTCAAAAGAAGCTATATTAGACAGAATAAAGAAGCTTATCCCAATTTACAATATCTAATAATCTGATATAGCGAAAACAAACTTAACATTTGCATGAACAAGGAGAGCATAACATGAACCGAACTATTGAAACAAAAAGACCATACAGACACTTTAAAGGAAATTTATATTATGTTCACGATATTTTGGAGCATACCGAAACAGGCGAGAAGCTCGTATCATACCAAACGTTATACCCCCCATACGGTATGTACGCAAGACCGCTAAATATGTTTTTGGAAGAAGTTGAGCCAAACAGAACCGACAATATAACTAACCAAAAATATAGATTTGAACTGTATACAGGAAATGATAAACATTAAGTATAACCCTCTAGCGAAAACTAGAGGGAATTTTTTTGGCAAAAAGTGAAAGATTTATTCCAAAAGACGTGTTAACTATAATATAGAACAAATTAAGAAAGGATAAACGCATGGATAACGTAGCACTAGTGGAAGGGATTAAAAATAGCGATGTTTCTTGTTATGAGGCTTTGGTTTCTAAATACACAAGATATGTTGTTGCTATTATAAAAAAAGTTGCAAACAATCAGTTGTCACGGCAAGATATTGAGGAGCTTACAGCTGATGTATTTATAAAAATATGGACTATACGAGATAGAGATAACATTATGCCCGACAGATTAAACGCATATATAGCAAAGATGACACGCAATATGACGCTTAACAAACTTAGAATAAAATCAATTCAAGTTATTGAAGATGAGCAGGAAGGCGTAAATGAACACACACCAGAAGATGACATACTTATGCAAGAAGTTAATTCGCAGGTTTTTAGTGCAGTAATAAAGTTAAAGCAACCTGAGAAAGAAATATTTATACGCAGATATTTTTATATGGAGAGCATAGCAAGTATAGCAAAATATTTGAACATACCAGAAAACACTGTTCATACAAAGCTATCTCGTGGAAAGAAAAAACTAAAAAAATTGTTGATGCAGGAGGGGTATTCAATTTGAACCGATTGTCAGATATGTTAGATGAATTAGAAGATATAAATATAACCGAAGAAGAGCTTGAAAATGCATTAGATGGAATTTCTGAAACTGATATTTTGAAATTGGCACTAGAGGGAATAAATCAGTCTGATGTTGAAGAAAGAAAAATAACACCTATAACTAAATTTAAGAAAAGAGGAAACCCTATGAAAAAAATGACTTTAATGGCGGCAGCCGCAACGTTAGCACTAACAAGCACAATAGTTGTTGCACAAACTATGCCACAATTGGCAACGATGTTTGACGGAGCAACGTCTTATATACGACATAACGTTGTATCAGCAGATATTAAACCAAAAATATTATCAGAAATAGTTATGACAACAGCTGAGGCGATATTAGATGAGGACGCAGGTTTCTTGCTATTTGTATTTGAAAGAAAAGATGGCGGGATATTTGATGATGCCGATTTTGACAATGCTTATTTTAAAAGCTCGGACATGGATTACAAAAAAAGTAATATAGCATCTTCGGGAGCAAAGAGTTTGTATTTATCTGAAGATAAAAAACAATTAATTGGGGTATGGACTGCTGATACAATAAGTGGATTTAACTTGGGTACAAACATAACAGTACAATTTGAGGATATTATTAGGCGTGATGACTATAAAGAAACTACTGATATAACTTTGTTAGATGTGCAAAATGCTTTAGCTACAAGTTCAGGAATTGCTGTTGGTGATGAAAGTCGTGGAAATGTAATTGAAAGCATGGAGTTATCAGACGGTATTTTATCGATAAACACAACATTTAAAGAAAATAATGATCTTCAATGGGCGACTACGGTATATCTTGTTGACGCTAGAACAGGTGAAAGAATATGGATGGGCAGTGAGGGTGATATTAGACAAATTGATGGGTATGCAACTAATGGACGTGGATTTTGTGAGGTTATAGGTCTTACAGAAGAAGATTTTCCATATATTCAAATTGCTTTAGACCATAGTGGAATTGAATATATAGTTCAAGATAAATGGTCTGCAACGTTGCCATTAGACAGCACTGTTGAAACAACAACATACATGACAGATGTGCAAATACCAATGGTAGTTGACGCAGAAGATACGACACTTACACAAATTGATGTGTCTAAAATTAATATAAACCTGCATCTAAGCAATAGTGCAGTTAAAGAAAATGGTATTAGTATTCCAGAAGCTGAAGAAGTGTTGTTATTGCTAGAAGACGGAACTCACATTCCGATGCAACATAGAATTTCAAAAACAGAGGACGGAAAATTGTATTGGATGTTGGAGCCAGCAGAGTCAGCAACTCACATATCATTGGACGATGCCTATAAAATAAACTTTATTCCCGTTGAAGAAGTTGTTGCAGTTGTAATAAATGGGCAAGAAATTGTTTTAGAATAAACTTGATTTCTCCCTCCGTCAGCTGTGCTGACACCTCCCTCTAAGAGGGAGGCTTTTTTTGTTGTGCAATATCAACAACAGAAGCAACCCCTTCAGTTAGGGTCTAAATTTGGAATGTTTCATGTGCTAAACAATATCAACAACAGAAGCAACCCCCTCAGTTAGGGTCTAAATTTGGAATGTTTCATGTGTTAAGCAATATCAACAACAGAAGTAACTCCAAAGTCATATTGTTCTTTTATTTCATATTCAAGCTTAGTTTTAAAAATTGGCCCATCAACAACAAGTGTGTGGTATTCGCCATATTCGCCGCAAACGTCAACTTCTGGATAATCTGCTTTAAGTTCGCCTATAAGCTCTGGCGTAATAGTTCTACCCAAAAACGACTTGTCCAACTTTTCATTATTGATAGTTTTTATAATAGCATTGTAGCCACATTCGATAACTTCATTTACGATTTCTTCCCTAGGTTTTTGCCACAGTGGAAACACAGCTTTAACATCAGCAATTTCACATCTTTCTTCACACCAAGTTTTGTGGTCTGAAATATCGATATCACCAAATACGATAACTTCAGCACCCATGTCGTTTGCAATTCGCAGTTGATTTTCCATAACAACGTTGTAATCTTGTCCATCAGATTTTCCAATTAATAGCGGGATATCTAAGCAAGTAGATATTTTTTGCATTAAGTCATAGTCCACACCATGAAAAAACGAACGTTTAAGATTTTCATTTACCATTACCAAAAGTCCAATAGGAGTGTGTCCCTGTTCTATCATTTTGTGCAAAGACAAAGTACTATCTTTCCCAAAGCTATAAGAAAGCACAAATTTCATTTTCATCACCTCTTTTATAGTATAGAGTGGTTTATGTATTAAGTAAAGAGAAATATAGATGAATAATAACTAATAAAATTGGCGAATACTAGTTATAAAATTAACTAGGAGGAGCACATATAATGAGTGATAAAAAGAAAAACTATATGACTTTTGATGGATTTTTTAACGATTTTAGCAATGCAATAACAAGACATGACCATGAGGAAATTATTGCACTTGAAGATGAGCAAGATAGCCTAACAAGTCAAGTTGATGAGCAATAAGTCAATAAAAAAGAGCAGTAGCAATCGATTGATTGTTTCTGCTCTTTTTGTTATTCTTGGCTCATCGCTATTCTTGAAAGTAGCTCTACCATTTCGATATATACCCATACAACAGTAGCAAGAATTCCTACTGCGAAGAAATATTCCATATGCTTTGGAAGTCCGTGTTGGACACCCATAGCGACGTTATCGTAGTCAAGCATAAGATGGGCTATTGCAACGATAACTGTTAGAACACTAAACCCTATTGCAATAGGATTGCTTCCAAACAACAACATTGCGAAAGACCCCATTCCTAAAAAGCTTCCTATAAGTGCTATCATAGATAGTCCAAATATCGTAAATGTTAATATCATAACACCTTTACGGATTTTTCCTGCAAGGCTTGGCGTTTCTTTATAAAGTAATAATGTGAATAAGACCGCAAGCAATGTTAATGTTAACGCCTTTTGTATTACGCCATCAAAAAAGTATCCGTATGCTAATGATATTCCTCCAACTGCGACTCCTTGTAGTGCTGCATATACAAATGATAACACTCTAGACATAGCAGGAGAAAACATCATACCTATTGCACAAAATAGTGCGGCAAAAGATGCTGCAATTGCAAATGTTCTAGCTTGATATATGCCAGTTGGTGTTGAACCAAAGCCCATGTAAGTTGCAACAGCTGCAATACCTGTTATCCCTACCAAAAGCAATGTTTTGTTTCTAACACCTTCAACGCTCATAAGTTCGCCAGTGTGTGTAGACTCAGAATCAAGTCCACGTCTAATCATTGGATTTGAACGCATAAAATCACCTCGTTTCTATTTTTAGGTTTCCCAACTATTATACTATATATTATATTCCATTTCAATAAAAACTTTTTTGGATAAATTTGTAAAATTTTTAGGTCAAAAAAGTTGTCTACTTCATAATATATTATTAGTTTTTATGTTTGGAGGTGAGTAAGATGAGAGAAAGGATTCAATTAAATTTAAGATTATCTATAATTTGCTTGATAGGCGGGATACTTTTGACTATATTGCCACTTATTGAGTTTGATATGGAGTCGCCCTCTCATATTATTGCAGTATTTCTTGGAATAACTTTAGTAGGTTCTGGACTTAACGGTCTAAACTATTGTCGAATATATAAGAACAAAATGCTATCATTTGAACAAGATAGCACGATAGATAAATGGGTGTATATACCACAGCAATTTTCAGAAATTTCACAATACGTTATGGTACAAAAATTAAATTATGTAGTTACAAATATATTAATAGTTATTATGTTTTTGATATTAGGTGTAGGTTTTGTATTTTCAGGTGCTTCAAATAGTGTAGGTATTTGTTATGTAACTTGTAGTTTGGCGGTTGTTGGTGGTTTGGTTAATCATCTTTTGATAACAAAATATTACAACAATCTTGCAACACAAAACGTTGAAGTTATATTTTCATCAAAGCTTATTTACTTTTTGGGCAATTATTACGACTCATATTACTCTTTGTATAGACTAAAAGATATTTATATATCAGATGCAACATCACACCCAACACTAAATTTTGTATATGGCTCTATAGGAGATGTGTCGTCAGGCTTTAGTCTAACATTACCTATACCTCCAGATACATTTTTTGAGGCACTAAATCTTTGCGACTATTATACAAACTCATTGTCGCCAATTCAGTTGTATGACTAATATAAGAAAGGGGTAGCGATCGCTACCCCTATATATAGTTATTCTTCTATTTTGAAACCTGCTATTAATGCTAATGTTTTTATAGTTTCACGAGAAACCTTTTTCCCTTTGTAATCAACTAAATCGTCCATACTTCCAGTGAAAATATCTGATGGCTCATATTTTTTTAAGATAATTTTTGAATCATCTACAAAAATTTCTAGTGCATCTTTTTCATTAATTTCCAAATTTCTTCTTAATTCGATAGGTAGTACCACTCTACCAAGTTCATCTACTTTTCTTACAATTCCTGTCGATTTCATTGCCTAACCCACTCCTCATAATATATAAATTTCTCTATCTTCTTACATTAAGATACCATAATTTGAAATAAAAGTCAATTACTAATTGTAAAATTTTAGCAATTAATATTTTATTATAGCATTTGCTACCATAATATGACCAATGTAAATGTTATGTCACTGAAAATTACAATTTTTTTCTACAATTATGCATAAAAAAAGCTAAAAAGTTTTTATACTTTTTACAAATATATTGGCATATATTTAATGGACAAGACTATATTATTATCAAAAGGAGGACTAAATGTTAAATTACCTATGGAGTTTCATGGTTATTTTCTCAATTATTATGGCTGCGTTTGGGGGAGATATGGCGGGGCTTACAACAGAAATGCTTGCGTCAAGCCAAAGTGCAGTAAAAATTTGTTTTGACACCTGCGGGATACTTGCCATGTGGATGGGGATAATGTATATTGCAGAGCGTTCCAACCTTATAGACACACTTGCAGAGCGTATGACGCCTATATTAAACTTTTTGTTTCCAGATGTGCCAAAAAATCACCCTGCAAGAAAGTATATTGCAACAAATATGATTGCAAACTTTTTGGGGCTTGGTTGGGCAGCAACACCACCAGGGCTTAAAGCTATGGCGGAGCTACAAAAGCTTAACAAAAGCTCTAAAGTGGCAACGCATGCAATGTGTATGTTTTTGATTATCAACATTTCTTCTATACAGCTTATTTCTATAAATATGGTGTCGTATCGTGCGTCATATGGGTCAGTTAACCCAACAGAAATAGTTGCACCATCTATAATAGCAACTTTTTGTTCAACAGTTGTAGCTATTATGTTTGCAAAGCTTATGTATAGAAAGGAGGACTAATCATGAATATTTTTATGTCAATATCAGACTACATAATTCCAGTTATATGTGCACTAATTATTAGCTATGGCTTATATAAGGAAGTAAATGTATTTGAAGTGTTTGTTGAGGGGGCTATGGAGGGGCTAAAAGTTGCGGTGCAGATTTTGCCAACGCTTATTGGGCTTCTGGTGGCAGTTGGTATGCTTAGGGCGTCAGGGTCACTTGATGGGCTTGTTAGACTTATAACGCCGCTTATTTCGTTTACTGACTTTCCAAGTGAAGTCGTTCCTATCGCTATTATGCGTACAGTTTCGTCATCGGCATCAACAGGGCTTATATTAAACATATTTGAAACGCATGGGCCAGACTCGTTTATTGGACGACTTGTGTCTATAATGTTTGGCTGTACAGAAACAATTTTTTATACGATGTCAGTATACTTTTTGGCAGCAAACATAAAAAATACCCGTTACACGCTTGCAGGGGCACTTATAGCGTCTGTTGTCGGAATTATTGCGTCATACTATCTAACTATTTTCATATTTGGGGTAGCATAGGGGGGACAACCCCCTATATAAATTTACATTTCTTGTTGTAGCTTTAGTATTGTAGACTCTGGTAGTTTTGTCCATTTAGCTATTAATTTAAGTTCAACGTTATCTGCAAGAAGTTCTTTTGCAGTTTCAATAGCTTTTTGTGTTGCACCTTGTTCGATGCCTTGTTCAATGCCTTGTTCGATGCCTTGCTCAATACCATCATTATATAATATTTTTCCTAATGCAGTCATTTTAAACACCTCTTTCATGTTTTCAATATCTTCGTTGCTTAAAAATTTTAAGCCTAATACAAATACAAGTGCTTGAATATCTTCACTTTTTTCTGTTGGATATTCTTTCGTTAATAAGATAGTTTTTTCAATTCTATCGTATTGAGACAGTTTGCTACTCATCAGTGGTAAAAAAGTTAAGTCTATTAAGTCGATATACGTTAGTTCTTTACCATTTTGTAGGCGTTCCTCAATATTTGCAAGAATTGTATCACCATCTTTATTTGCCATGCAAATAGCTGTTACACTGTACTTTACTCCACCAAACGTATATTCAGTAGTTGGTCTTTTAATATTACTTGAATATACAACAAATGTGTGGACGTCTTTACCTGTTTGTGCTGTTAGGTTAACATCATATGCACAAAAGCGTATAAAGTCATTTCTACCTTGATTAGTTGTTTGAAATTCATAGTGATGATACGTGTCATCTTCCATAAGATAAGTATAGTCCATTCGGCTATCTTCAACTATTACTTTTGGGTGCTCCGTATAACCTATACTTTTCACTTTTTTGTTGCTACCTAAGTATTTAACTCCATATTCCCCAAATATTTGCATCGAGCGTTTCATTGCTAAATCTTCGTAATTTATCTGTTTTGACATGTGTTCCTCCTTTGTTTCTACTTATATAATACCATCACTTATTGACGACCACAATAAAAAAATTAGTGGCTTTTAGCCCAAAAAATGCTATAATTATATAATATAAAAAAGAAAGTACACTAACGAAAGACAATATTTAAGCAAAGGGGTATACTATGTCGAAAATAATCAATTCAATAAAAACAATGTTTGTAGGACGTGGCAATAAAGATATTTATCATGACCAAATTCTGCATTATCCAAATTCTTATCTTATGTATGAAGGGTCAATCAAAGGTGAAAATTATTATGGCACTGGCAAACTGTATGATGAAGAAGAAAACGGAAAACTTGTTTATGAAGGCGAGTTTAAGGACGGAAAGAAACACGGTAAAGGAACTGCATACTTTGGCAATAATGAAGTTTATATAGGTGAATTTCAATTTGGACACCCGTCAGGAGAAGGAAAGTACACTTGGGGCGAAGGTTCTTTATATGCACACTATTTGGGTAGTTTTGCAGATGGGGAAAAAGCTGGCAAAGGTACATTAACTTTTGCAGATGGAACTGTACATCAAGGAACATTTATAGAAGATAAACTTCAAGGTATAGGTGTTGCAACATACACTAACGGCAGTATATATGAAGGCGACTTCTTGGACGGTGAAACCGTTGGGCGTGGCAAAATTTCGTATGCCAACGGTGACATATATGAAGGTGACGTTGAACATAATGCAGTGCCATCAGGCAAAGGGACTATGATTTATGTTGATGGCTCTATATATAAAGGTGACTTTGAACATGGACATGCTACAGGCAAAGGGCTAAAAATCTTTTCTAATGGTCACAAATACATTGGTTCTTTTAAAGACGGTTTGATGCATGGCGAAGGTTGCTATGAAGATGGCGAGCAAAATAGATTTGAAGGTATATTTGATAACAATTATATGCTATCATCAAGTCATGGCATTGTGTTGTATCCAGGACAAGGTAAATATGAAGGAAACTTGCTTGAGGGGATTCCTCACGGGTTAGGAGTATTTATATTTGAAGATGGGGCTACTTATAAAGGTGATTTTTTTCAAGGTAAGATGACAGGTCATGGAACTAAAATATTTGCAAATGGTCATAAATATATTGGTTCGTTCAAAAATGGCAAAATGGAAGGCGAAGGCGTTTATGAGGACAACAACAGGGCTGTATATAAAGGTGTTTTTGCGGAGGATTTTATGATAAAAAGGTATTCATGATAATTGGGCGGATAATATATACCGCCCATATTTTTTATACATAATACATACTTGTTTTTTGTCTAATATAAAACCATACAACACAACATACAAAAGCTAGGCTAAGCATACCATATATCGGGTATAGCACGTCCACCAAATTTGTAAAACCAACAGTTGACAACGGCAATGCAGTTATAATGCTAATCGCTATACCTTGCTCATACTGTATGCCAAATTTGCTTTCAAGAGATTTCGTCAAACTAAATATATTAGATATTTGCGACGAAAACATTTCAAGCCATATCATAATAAGTAAACAATATTGCAAAAATGGTGTTATTTGTTGTGCCACAGCAAGAATAGGTATGTCATATGTTATGGCATATGTTGGATTAACTATCATTAGAAATACTATAACAAAACTTACAGCCGTCAAAATTGCACTTCCTATAGCTACACCACGGAGCATAATTCTATTACTTTTTATCTCGCTTGAGAGCGAAACAACAATTCCTACAATTGAAATTATATTAAATCCTGCATACACTAAACTTGATACAATCCAATTTGTTTGATAATACGGTAATTTAGTTATGTACTCAAAACTAACTTGGTCTGGATTATTATGTTGATATCCTATAAAAATTGCAGTCATGATAATCATAAGAACGGGCACAGTTACGTTGTTAACTTCGTACAGCCCTTGCGTTTTTCTCATCAAAAATATAATACTAACGACAATCATTAAGACACTGCCAATCCATATAGGAACTCCAAAATGCTGATGGACAACGGCACCGCTACCAGCAAGTATAATGGAGGTGCTACTAAATAAAAATAGCGTTAACACTATGTTTGTAAATACTGCTATTGGTCTTGGACACACCAAATTGATAAATTCGTTATATGAAGTGACATTATATTTTATACTTAAATGTATAATCATTTTGCCAACCCAAACATACAACAAGCCACAAATAAGTAGCCCTGCAAAACTTTTATAGCCATATATAGCGAAAAACTTTGTAAGCTCTCGCCCTGAAGATAGTCCAGCACCAACTATGCTTCCAACAAATACTAGTCCAACTTGGATTGCTAGTATCCAATCTTTCATACATACGCCCCCTCTTATGCAGGGTTAATTAAATCTTCTAGCACAATTCATGCACACCCAATTTAGTAGGTGCGGTCAAAGTTGTAGCCTCAGGCTTGTAAAAAATTTAAGGGGGAACTTTTTCACTAATACGATATTTCTGCTAAAAGGAATAATGCTTGCCCACAGGCATTTAATGTGTCCAAGTCTGTGTCTAAGAAGGCTGCTGAAACAGCTCATGATTGCTGGATTATTGAACACCGTTCTTGTGTTTGTCAGACATAATGAACCAAAAGGGTCGGCTTGCCTGGGAGCTCTATCTGAAGATGGGCACTTCCTCTGACTCCTTCAGTCTGCTGCAGCTTATTGCCAATGACTGCTACAAGGTGACAACTTCGTCCATCTTCTTCCTCGTGTATCATCTGTGGTGACCACTTCAAAGGGAATACGTGTGTTAATGTGAATTATAATTTTAAAAAAAGAAGGCCCTAAGTGATTGACCTTTATCAAAACAATGAAAACTAAAGACACTGTAAAGTAGTGTGGGATCACAGGATCTGTTTATTTCATTGTCAAACAGCCACTTTTAAGATTTAAAACCTATCTGACCCTTTAAAGTTGTCCGTCCATTAGGTTGGAACGATATGCTTTTGTCCTGATTCAACAGTATCAAGATACTTGGGTGCCAATTCGACATGTATTGCGATTCGGATTTATTGCAACTCTACAAATATTGTGATTCGTTATCCATCATTGGTTATTATTAATTACTATTGCACACAGCTTTGGTCATGTTTCTCTGCTGTACATATTGTGGATTTATAATGTTAGGGTGCAGGTCTTATCAGGTGGTGGCAGGTGGTCGTGCATTGTCCACCATTTTCTTCTTTCGGGGGTTCTTGACTCACCTTGGCTGTTTTACGGAAACGTATATGACGTCGCCGTCTGCTCTACCATAAAAAAATAAACAGAAAGAAAACGATTTGGTGGGAAAAAAATCCAGTTTGAAAATCACTGCATAAAAAATTGCACTACTAA
>LNZQ01000225.1 GCA_002007315.1 Epulopiscium sp. Nele67-Bin004 | reverse complement strand
GGCGATTAGATGGCTTGCAAACTTTGTGATAATCAATGTAGCTTGCAGTGGAATTTGGATAAACTTGTTGGCAAGTGGACAATTTATGATGTTGTATTCATATTTTGCAGGAATAATATTTATGGTGTCTGTTGCATCATTTTTGGGTGAGTATACTAACCGAGAAACGTTTTTTGAGTGTTTTTGTTTGTTGGCTGTGTTTATGAGCCTAAATGGCGTTGAAGAATTTATATTTATTAGAATTTCAGAAAATTATTTGGCATTAGGATATTCAACAATTTGTTTGGCTATAGGGGTTGCGGGGTTAATGCTGACGTTGGCAAAAGATAAGATTGGGATTACCTCAAAGTGTCCATAGACGAATCAAACAGTTAAGAATATAATTATGGAGAGGAGCAAGAAGTATGATGAATAACAAAAAATTATTTAAAGTAGGAACTATATTAGTTGTGATGGGGGCGATGGTTTATATGACGGGAAGTTTAACACAGACAATAGCGAGCATAGAAGAAAAACATAATTTAGAGCCGTTTCAAAAATTGTATGTAGATACAAGCGGCGTTAATTTTCAAATTGTAGAGGGAAACGAATATAACTTGGAACTAGACATAAAAAGTACTAGACAAGTTGAATTTAACAACAAAAATAATATGCTAGAAGTTAAGACGTCTAGTTTGTCACAAAATTTCTTTGGACTTTCTTTTTTTAGTTTCTTGTTTAATAATGATAAAGAACAAGACTTGATTGTATTAACGATACCTACTGATAGTGAATTTGAAGTGGTGGAGCTATCAACAGGCAGTGGAAATTTAAATGCAGATAAAATAGTTTCTGATAAAATAGTTTTCGATATTAGTTCGGGAAGTGTTGTAGTAGATGAAATAGAAACAAAAGATATTGAAGTTGATGGTTCAAGTGGTAGCTTTAAAGTTAATTCACTAATAACGGATACTATGAACGTTGATTATAGCTCGGGTTCAGTGAGAATTTCAAATATCGAGGCTGTTAATGCTGTTTGCAAAGTGTCATCTGGTAGTTTGTATTTGCAAGGAGATTTTAGTGAAAGTGTTAAGGCAACTTCCAGCTCTGGAAGCGTGCAAGTGGAACTTGATAAAGGTTATAATGATTATAATTATATGTTGAAAGCAAGCTCTGGGAAAGTTACGGTTAACGGAGACAACTGGGGGAATATGAGTAATGTTACTGGGGATAAACCTTTGGTTGACGTGTCTGTTAGTGCTGGGATTGCACGTGTGAATACAAAATAGTTAGTGAGATACAAGGGAACATTGATAAGGTGTTCCCTTTTTTGGTGTATTTATATATTTATTACATAAATTTCCATTAAATATTAGTTTATTATTACTATTTTTTTTTTTTGAAATTGTGGTACTATTATTTTGTAATATTAATTATAAAAAATAATACAATTTTGGAGGTGTACAAATGAAAAAGTTTAGGAATTTGGTGTTAACAGGTGTTATATTAGGCGTACCACTACTGACGGCAGAATTAACTCAAGCAAACACAATAAATTTAAATCTAATAATAAATGGAGAGGTTATTTCGTCAGTTAGTCCTGTACAATCTAATGGGACAACCCTTGTACCAGTTAGGGTTGTGAGTGAGCAACTAGGGGCTAATATAGAATGGGATTCATCGACTCAAAAAATAGTTGTTGAAAAAGGGAATGTGTCTGTAGAAATGCAAATAGGAAGTGCGACAGGCAAAATTAATGGACAAGCTACCAGCTTAACAACAGAACCAGTAGTGATAAATGGTACAACAATGATACCTTTAAGGTTTGTTTCAGAAGCATTTGATGTTCCTGTTGAGTGGGACAGCGTAACAAGTACGGTGTTGATAAATTCTAGCATAGAGGATTTGGCGAAAGTTAGTACAAATGTTGTTGAATATAATGCAGAGTCAAAATTTGATGGAGTATATAATAACAATGTAGCATTTAATACAGTTACGCCATCTAAAATATCAGTAACCTCAGGTGTATATGGAGATTTGAATGGTTTAACAGATGGAAATAGTCAAAGTGGTATAGGTATGAGTAATGGAGATAGCATACAATATGATTTTGCAACCACAACAGCTATAACGGGTATAGAAATATGGGGTGGTGCATCTAGTGAAGACTGGCATTTTGAGTATACCGAAAACGATAGACCAAAAAAACTATTGCTTGAATTTTCAAATAACACCTCTATAATTGTAAATTTAAAAGACATAACGGATCAAGGAGTAATATTTGATGAGGTTTATACTGACTATGTAAAAGTGACTTTGTTAGAATATTATGCAGGTGCTGCCAAAGCTAGTGACACCAATATTAGAGAAATGAAAATTCTTGCTAATTATGTGTCTATAAATAACCCAACTATAAGAGAGTATACAGCAGAACATTGGTATTCGGTTATGACAGACCGTGCGTTTGGTATAGAACCATCAAGCATTGTGGCATCTTCTCAACTAGCAGATGAAGGCAATCATAATTACAGCCCATACAAAACACAAGATTGGGACGACTCAACAGCTTGGGTTGAAGGGGTTAGTGGTGATGGAGTAGGGGAATGGATTTTATTTAATTTGCAACCTAATACAGAAATAAGAGCTTTTATTATGACTAACGGATTAACGACAAATGAAAATTTATATTTAGCTAACAATCGAATTAAAAAGGCGAGATTAGATTTTTCAGACGGTTCATCTTGTATATTAAATTTTGCCGATAACGAATTAGACCCACAAGGGATAAACTGGGAAAATCCTGTAGTTACAGACTATGTGAAAGTTACGATATTAGAAACGTATGCAGGGACAAAATACAACGATACGTGTATATCAAAAGTTGATATCATGAACTACAACTTGATTTACTAAGGAATTTAAATAATTACAAATGATATAAAGGAGTAAATGTATGGATAATGAAGTAATTATTAGCCCTGTATCTAGTATTATTGGCGTAGGGCTAAAAAACCATGAAATGATAAGCATTGAGTCAGGTGCTACACCATTTGGAACCATTGCAAGCTGTATTAATGAAGAAAGTTTGGAAGCGTTATCTAATTTAACAACAGATTATGCTGTTTCAGTGGCGGATAAAAAAATCAGACAAAAGCAAGATAAAACATTAAATGTCGTAGAAAAAAATTTCTATATATCTGATACAAAAAAACAGAAATTAACTGAAGAAAGAGAAAGTCAAACTTTCTGGTGGGGAATAGGGGCGAGTTTATTAACTCATTTAGTAGGATATGGTGCTAAAAAAACATTAGAAAATAAAGAAAATATGGCAGTTAGTACCTCTATTGTTCAATTAATGGTTTACTATGGAGATATAGAAAATGGAAACAAACCAAATAATAGGATAAATAGTGATCTTAGTAAAGTTATACATTCATTACCGATAAAAGATAAGCAAAAAACAAAGTTGAAAATGACTCAAAGACCGACGAGTTTATTGGACATAAAAAGTATAAATTTTGATGAAGCTACAAGAGAGACAATAGCCTATAATTTGTATGGTATATACAAAAAAACGAACAATAGTAAAAACTTAGACAATTTATATGAGGTATATGATTGGCTAGGATATTCAGGCACAAGAAGTAAAAATTTGATCAAAGATATGAATGGGCAATATGCGGATGATAGTCATGAGTTGTGTACAAAATTCAACTTGGTTAATACTACTTTTTTAGATATTTTATCTGGGATAAAGCTAGATAATATATCAAAGATACAAGCGGTATCGAGCCATTTAGCACTTGAAGATCATTATGAACACCGTCGTGAAAGAAACAAGAAAACTTTATTTAATATAGGAAAGAAAACTACACAGGCTATTGTATTTAAAAACCCTTCTCATGGGTTAAATGCTTTGGCAGAAAGTGTATCACTTTGTTATCATTGTGTAAATGATACCGATTATATAGAACCTACTGTAATAGACAAATTAAGTACTCTATATGATATAACAACAATTAAAAAAGAAATTTTAATACCAGCAAAACAGATATATACTGAATCTAAATTGCTATCTTAATATAATAAAGGAGTAGAAACGATGTTTAAAGATTTATTTAAATCAGTTGGTCAGGCAATAGAAGATACAGTTGAATTTTTGGATGAAAAATTAGAAGAAATAGAACAACACAAAGAGGATATGGCAGAATGGACAGCTCACATGTTATTTTCGGAGGCATTTTATTATTATTCTCAATTATTAATTTTAAGTACGAGATATTTAGCCTCAATACAACTATTAAATAATTTAGGATATACGGATGAAGAAATAGTAGCTAAATTAGAAGCAATTGAGTATATAATTGATACAGATGTGGAAGATATGTAAAAATATTTGATTGATAGAATAAAATAAAACATATTGATCACACTCTATATTAAAAGCCTAGGAGTTTTTCAACCAATGAAACTACAACGAATTTTAGACCCAACAACCCCCGAGTTTATGCAAGCATACGAAATCTACAGAACTAGTTTCCCTATATTTGAGCAACGAAACTTGCAAGACCAAATTTCAGCATTAGGGCATAACTATGTACACCCGTCATACCAAAAAGGAACGACACCACACACCCTCAAAATAATGTCAGAACCAAAAATTGATGATGACTTATTTAAAGAATTTAAAGCATATGTATATAATCAAGTTTTGCAATTTGCATCAACTTAATTTTAAACGAGATATTGTAAGAAACGTCTAGCAGGCGTTTCTTTTTTTGTTGTAATCAGTCCCTTAATATAGTAATATAAAATTAGGTGGTGAAAAGATGAAACTAACAATAGACTTTACAGAAGATTTGATGTTCAAAGTGTTGCTACTAGGAACAGGGGAGTATCAAGACAAAAAAATCTTGATAGATTTTGTGGTAAGTTTTGCAGGCTTTTTTGGATTAAAACTAAAAGCTGAAGATATTATAATCCCAAAAACTTTACCATATGTAGACTGCAAAAAAGTATTAAAAGTATTAAAAAACAAAAAACTAACACCAAGACAAATCGAAGAACAGTTACAAAAAATGATACCAGATATAACAGTCCACATAAAAAGAGAAGATGGCAGACTAGATGAGTTTACGATTGAGATGCAAAAACGTACACCAAAATTTTTGTTAGATAGAATGTGTAGACAACTAGCAACAACGATAACTCACACAAAAAACGATCCAAAAGATTTTTCAAAAACGGGATATGCTCTAAATTTATGGTTGTTACCAAAACAGCAAATACCCCAATACTTAGATGAGCCAGTAGTAGAAACTTTGATATGTACAAGAGTAAAAAAAGGAAATAGATATGTTTATAAACCAGCGTATGCTCATGCAAAGTCGGTATCAATAGCGATAAATGATAAAAAGCTTGTGCAAAATAGTTATTACAAAAAGAATGATAGATTGAAATTGTGGATAAACTTTTTATCAACAGGGGAATTAAACTTAGAAGATGAGATACAAAAAAGCATATATGAATTGTATTTAATGTTGAAGAAAGATAAGGAGTGGTATGAAATGGCGAAATTACAACCAACAAATGCAGATTATTTATTGGCAGAAGGAATAGAAATAGGAATTGAGCAAGGGAGAGAAATAGGGAGAGAGGAAGGAAGAGAAGAAGGAAGAGAGGAAGGTATACTAAAAGTAGCTAAAAATGCGTTGTTAAAAGATATACCAGTGGAAGTAGTGGCGAGCATGACAGAGTTACCGCTACAAGTTGTAGAAGAACTAAAAAAAACATTGTAATATTTAAGGTGGCTTAGGCTACCTTTTTTGTTGTAATCATCCACCTAATATAGTAATATAAAATTAGGTGGTGAAAAGATGAAACTAACAATAGACTTTACAGAAGATTTGATGTTCAAAGTGCTACTATTAGGAACGGCAGAGTATCAAGACAAAAAAATCTTGATAGATTTTGTGGTAAGTTTTGCAGG
>LNZQ01000224.1 GCA_002007315.1 Epulopiscium sp. Nele67-Bin004 | reverse complement strand
TTTCTTCGTCGTCTGCCCAAGGTGCATCGACTCCAAAAGCAATCTTTTCTTGATTGCAATATTCAAGCAAAAAATCATCTTCAAACGCTTGCATTGTATCGCTTCCAGACACTATAATTCGGTTGCGAATGTATGAAGGGTCTAAGTAATATATGCCCTCCACCATATTTACACAATCGTCAATTTCTAGCACGTGATTATCTGTTTGTTTGTAAAAATATTGCTTTGTAACACGTACTTGACCCCATCTATCACAATAAATTCTAAATCCTATGCTTGTTAAAATCTCTTTTATAGCATCACTATAATTTGTACCGATTGGAAATTCTAAGTTTGGCAAACAATAGTTGTCGCCGTCCACTTGGTCAAATTCTATCACGTAACTTGTTACGCCTGCACGCTCAAACAAATCTTTTAATACGTCTACAACTGCAACGTTGTCATACTTTAGACTAGTTGTGTCTATAGGGTCAATTGGTTTTAGTAGTTTTCTATACATATTTAAACAAGTAACCGTTATAGTAGGGGCATTCTCTGTTATATCTACCCCTGTTATTTGCCCTGTAAACACTGGCACAAGTTCGTTTTTGTATCCCAAACTTACCTCAACTAAGTTGTAGCTTTTTAATACATGTTGGTATTCAGAAATTTGCAAGTTTTTAACGTTTGTGAATGACTTTAAATTTGAATAGTCGGGGGAATATTGCCCATTAATATTGGCGATTACAAATGTACATTCGTCTGCTCCTAAATTGTATTGTTTATCTATCGTTAAACTAACAACGTCTGTTATTGTATATGGTGCAACCTCAAACCCGCCGTTATTGTCATGCCTATAAATTTTCACCTCATAATTCGGTTCAGAAACTGTCGCTGACATTTGTTGTAGTAACTCTATCGTATTTCCGTACATTATAAAAAGCCCTTTCCGATTATGCTATCAGATTTAAGGGCTAAACTAACGCTATATAAGTTGTTCATTACAATTAATTCTGGTGATATACCATCGTCAAAAATTCCACGGTATATAGTTCCAAACTCATCTTTAAAATAAAAATCATCTTGGCAAATAGACATAAAGTGGTGATATTCAAGTTGGTTAAAGTATGCTTTAAAGTTAATTTCAACGTCTGACTTTGACATCTTTTGATATTTAGTATTACCCCGCAAAATTTTGTTATTTGCAAGGGCTGTTGCTGGTTTGGCTGGCGTGTAATCATATATCAAACAATCCACGTCCACACCTTCCATAATATTAAATGTATCAATAACGGCTTTTTTGCCCATCGGGTCGCCCTCGTTGTCGTATACAAATTTAAGCTTATGTGTGCCTATTCCTATACCAATAGGGCTAACACGATACCAATTTACATTCCACATAGTTAAAATAAAACAAGCGTTTAGGTGCATACATAAGTACAAGTCTACACCTATTTACATTCCACATAGTTAAAATAAAACTACCTATGCAAATACATCTTACAATCATTTCCAAAATTTACATTCCACATAGTTAAAATAAAACCTGGAGAGGATTTTGCAAAAGACATCATAACAAATATTTACATTCCACATAGTTAAAATAAAACCCTTCAGACACATATGCCCAAAGTCCTTACTATATCTACATTCTATCACATATTTCTCGCCTTGAAAAGCCCAATTTTGCTGTAAAGTGTCGGTAGCGTTTTATTGTTTTTACACCAATCTTGTTCTATCCCTTATACAGCCTAGCTTATAGCCTCTTACACTAATATATAGGTTTACTGCAACTTAAAAAAATATATCTTCCAAATTTTTATCTATACCAATAGTTTGTTTCTCCATATTTCTAGGATTTTTTACTTTATAAATATAAATTGAATCTTTGCTACTATCAGTCATCTTTTTCATTTCTGTCAGACACTTATACATTAAAGCATCAGAAATTTCACCTTCAAACACTGAGTTTTGAACCCACGTTAAATACTTTTTCAAGTGTTTTCTAACTTTGTTTACTCGCTTTTCTTCCACATCATAAGTTACTATTACATACAAAACAGCTTCCTCCTATTTACCACCATGCTTTTAACGCTTTATAATCGTCATCTCCAATTATGTGTTTAATCAACTTATAACACTCTAGCCTGATTAAAAATCTATAAGATACTTTTCTTTTTAATGTTCTGTGTTGAATAGTCGTATCTAATTTCTTTTCCAACATACTAACAAATTTTTTCTTGCCTGCATCACCCAAATAACATACTTCTTCTTCATATTCAAAGTCATCATCTTTAATTTGATTATTATTTATCATTGATATAATCACCGAGTCAATTATAAGAGGTTTAAAGATTTCAGCAATATCCAAACTCAATGAAAATCTCTTAGTTGACGGCTCATGCAAAAAACTTATTGATGGGTCTAACCCTGTTTTATAAATTTCTCCCAATACTATCGTATACATCATACTATTCCCAAATGAAATCAAAGTGTTAATTGGGTCAGTAGGAGGCTGTTTCTGTCTTTTTTCAAAGTTATATTTTTTAGTTACTTCGTCTATGGCTCTATAATATTCTTTTCGTATAGCACCCTCAACCCCCATTAGCTGAGGTATACTTGTTGTTGTTTTTACTTTACCCTTTAAGTTTTCTATGCTTTCAATTCTATGCCCAACTTTTTCTTTGTGCCGTCTAATATTTCTCAACATATGATGCATAGCCGACTCAATAAATTGCTTTGCTATTACCATTCTATTTTCTTCATAATAATAGTGTATAGCTTGATTAACATTAATCACTCCAGATATATTTTTCTTTTTTGAATAGTAAGTACCTGAATAAAAACCATAATAATTATAAAAATTTATACAGATACCATACTTGGATATATAGTTTAACAATTTAGTATTCAAATCTACTTCCCCAAATACATGAAGTTGCTCAACCTGCTCTATTGGCAAAGCTTTCTTTTTTTCATCTGCATCTATAAAATAAATGGTATTATCTTTTCGCTTTATTCTACCATTACTGAAGATATAATAATCTTTACCCATTGCTCCTAGTCCTCCCCTATAAAACAAAATTCATAATAAGCACACTTTTTGCAATATGGTAATTGCTCCGCCTTTTGTGGTTTTTTATCCTGCTCTATTAGCTTAACTTGTTCAATAGTATTTTCTATTTCCTGCTCTATTTCAGGCGACAGTTCTATCTCGTCTACTCGCTTTTCTTTCACATAGTTTAGCTTACCTTTTCGATGTATCCCCATCTTTTTTAGATAATATAAATAATAGTATAATTGCATTTTATCAGCTTGTTCCATCTTACTGCTTATCTTAACTTCTTTCACATATTCTTTATCCATTATATCAATCTTTATAAGATTATCTATTAAAACTTCTTTATTTTTCTCTCTTGGATAGCTCACTTCATGCAATACCTTACCTTGCAACACTCTATCGCTATTTTGCTCCATTGTAATACCTTTGCTAAACAACCACAACTTACGTTTGCAAACATAATAATAATTTATCTTTACACCTTGCACCTTATAATCGTCCATTTATCTAGCCCCCATACTATTAACAAAATTGCGTTTCTTCGCAAAAGCCATCTAATTTCGGATTATGTCTGCACAATCCTTTTTCAATTGTATAAGCATAGTCAATTACAGGTATAAATGTATAATCATTAACTTGTAGTGTTTCTGGGATAAACCCGTTCTTGTCTGCTTGTGCAAACTCAGTTTCTGGAATAGTTAACGTATATCCCATAAGAGTTTCTTTATTTATAACCTTTTGTGAGGATTTCAATTTCCCAAACCTAATACCATTTATTAAGCTATCAATTTCTTCTCTATTTTCTTCATATATGCAGTTTGGTATAACAGTTTTAGTTTGAATATCTCTAAGTTTCATGTCATTTTTATTAAGTTCATATTCTGGTGTAGATTTAAAAATCGTAATAGTATCTTGAATTTTTCTATAATACTTAGTTGTTTTCATATTTTCTTTGCTATACACAACTTTAACAAGTTCCATCTTGTCTGCCTCACTCAATTTACAATTGCCTATGTTTAGCAACTGTTGTTTTGAGAGTTTAAAAATATCCTCGTCTACAACATACTTTACCCCTGATATATCTGAATTTTTTTGCCCAACATACACAAAAACATTCGTTGTATCATCTTTTAACTCTCTATTTCTAAATACTCGACCCATTCTTTGGAACAACCCTGTTAGTTCCGACAACTCTGTATATAACACATCAAAATCAATATCCAAACTTGCCTCAACAATTTGAGTTGTCACCCATATAACAGGCTTGCTTGATACTTTTCCATCTTCAAGAATAACAGTTTCTTTTTGTCCTCTATCTATTTTTGTAAATCTACTATGCAACAAATTAACTTCATATCCACCTTCTTGTAAATCTGAATAAATTTCTTGAGCTTTTTTAACTGTGTTCACTATTACCAAAATTCTTTTTGTCCCATAATGTGTAACAATATCTTCTATATTAATAGCTTGTTGATATATTTCCACTTGGTGGCGTAGTATAGGTTGATTTTCGCTGTTAAGTTTCAAAAATGTTTGTGGCTCAAACTTGTAGTCTGGAATTTGTGCTTGCAAAAAGTCTATAAATATAGGTGGCAACGTAGCAGTCAAAATGCTAAACTTTCCTCCAATTTGATGAATATCCCTAAGTGCCAATATCAAATATGCCACCATATCTGGTGAATACATCTGTATTTCATCTATAACTAATTTTGAGTATGCCAAAGTAGCCAACTTTAGTTCGTATCCCTCAAACTTAAATACAAAATCAATAAGTTGGTCTAGCGTACAAATTGTTAGTGGCATAGACAGCTGTTTTATTTTGTTATAATAGTCTAAATCTAGCTCATAGTCATCATCTCTTTTTATAAGTTCAGCTCTCGTATCAGAATGTAGCAGTGCTGTTTTACTTTTGCTGTGTCGTATTTTTTCTATTACTCTATCATAAATTGCATTGATAGACACTTTTAGTGGCAATGTGAAAAATCCTTTATTATCTCCAATCCACAACAACGCTGCTTCTGTTTTTCCAATTCCTGTTGACGCTATAATAATGTTATGCTCCTCTGTATGCTCCATCATATATTGTTGTAATTCGTTTGGTTTAAATCCTCCACGTTCAAAAAAGTCTAATGTTTTTTTATATAAATAGTCATTTGCAACTTCACCTTCAACGTCACCACTGGCTGCATAATCAATTTTATTTAGCAAGCCTTTTACTAAAATAAATTGATTTACTGTGTCCTGCTCAAAATTTATCTTTCCAATTCTAGGGTTAATTTTACTAGCAAATTTCTTAGTAAGCTTAGTTATATTAACTTCTGGATAAGCAAAACTATCAATATACGCCTCCATTTCCTTGATTATTTTATTTCTATCTATTGCTGAGCTATCATCTCTATTATGATGAAAATATACAGCTTGATATAATATCAATATTTCATCTTCACTGTACACTTCGCTTAATTTATCTCTATCAATGAATGCTGCACTTAGATGACCATGTGGCACTTCGTCCAACGTTTCATTATTATCTGCTAATAGTTTATAGTCTGCCCCTGCTTCATTAAGTTTCTCCATAATTTTATTTTGAAACTTAACATTCATCTTTCCTAGGTCATGGTATATGCAAGCTGTTTTTAATAAATCCCAATTTAGATTAGGTATATTTGGATACAAAGCTCTAAGTTGATAATACTTCCACAACAGCTTATCTGTATGTTGCATAATAGTTTCCTGATTTTTTGTTTTTGCTAAAAATAAATTATTCATAAGTAAATCTCCTTTCAAAATAAGGGAGGCTATTGCCCCCCATCTATACAAAACTTACTATATAGTTATCGTTGTCACATAGAGTTTCGTCTGCTTCCAACAAATTATTAATATGGCTATTAGTTTTATCTGAACGACTTAAAGCAACGTGCATAACTTTTACTTTTTCCCATTTTCTTATAACTGTTCCTTTTTTTATCTCTTGCTGAGCATATACTTTGTTTAAGTTGTATACGGTTGCACTAATTCCTTTTTGATATGGAACATACATGTCATAATTTTGTTTCACACTTTCGGGGGCATCTTCACCAAGTTCAAACTCATCTATCGTTACAATATCAACACTTTCTATTTTAACGATATCTTCCCTTCTACCAAGCGATATATACTCGCTTGGTGTTTTAAAGGCTTGATAGATTTCTTCTAGCTTTGTTTGGTCATTTGGGCGAATATGAATGACAAGTTCCACATCAACTAATAGCTCTGCTGTAGATACTCCTCGCATCATACCATATGACTTATTATCATCAGTGATTTTGATATTATGTCTATCATCTTCATAAGTTGCTCCTGCAAACTCATATCTAGTATATAAGTCATTTACTTTAGAAAAATATTTACCTTGTATACTAACGTCCATAGGCTCATATTGTGTATACCCACATGCAAAATGTGCCATGCCTATAACCGTAGAATACGGTGGCAATGGATAAGTTTCTTTAAGTTGAAAGCTCGTAGGCTTTTTGTAATTGCATAAATTTTGATAAAGTTTTATTCGCACTGCTTGCATTACTTTCACCTGCTTTTCTTATTTATAAACGTCTGCAACGTCTTCACATAACAATCTAAACACTTCTCCAACAGAAGTTACACCTTCAAGATTAGTTGTAATCTCATGGTCATTTGAGAAAATTCCTTCTAATAGTCCAATATGCGTATATTGTTTTTCAGCGTCTGGGATTATATCCATAGTTCCTTTAATTGTGTTTACACCTAGTTTATTGTTTTTAACAGTTAAGCGATTTTCAAAGAACGGGTTTTTTGTTTCATAAACTCCACCTATAACAAAAATTGGTGTCAAGTTTTCTCTACGTCCTTTAATATCTCTATATAATAACTTGATTGTGTTTAGTAGTAATGTTACACGCTCACATTTAACGTTGTTATCAAGCTTTATGTCATCATTAGTATCAATTCCAACTTTGTCCAAATCCACAGTTATTGTATACGCATAGTATGATTTGTGTATCTCGCTCTGAGCAATGTTATTTCCTTTTGTATCTTCTGAACTGTTAGCCCCGTTATATCTATCCAATAGACCTTTGTTAGTTAAAAAGTCTAAGTCGGCATTAAAACTTTCAAGTGCCACTGCATTAGACAGCCTTGCAACAGCTGATCTAGTTTTTGTTGGTTTAACCGTTTTCATGTAACCAAACAAATCAATTTCTGGATAATCAGTGATAGTAGTTTTTGCCTCAAATTGTATAACGCTACCGTCCTTACCTAATGGTGTATTGTCTACCCCCATTTGACCAATTATGTTATATCTTAATGCTTGTCTTGAAATATAGCTGTAACTATCTCCATTTCCCCTGCTTATCTTTTTAAGCGATGCAACATTTCCAAGCCCTTCACCGTAGTTTGCACTTTCTGCTTCAAAAATCATGCTAATAGTTAATCCGTTTCTATCCATTGTTTTCTTCTCCTTTATTCTCTTTATTATCGCTAGTTTTTGTTTCACCTTGTAAGCCTAACAAAAATGCATACCCTAATGTTTGTAATCTTTCTTCATCTTGCAATGCCTCAATGAATACATATGGTACAGCAATATTTAGATGCATGTATGCATTTAAAACTGTTTCTGTAAATCTAGCAGTATTTTTAGTTTTTAAGGCGTTAAGCAACTTATGGCTTAGCCCTGCAATTTTGTTTTCTTTGCTTGTTGCTATATATTTAACTCTAAGTTGTGCTCCATTATTTCTTGATTCTTCAATCTTTTTGTAATACACTTTTCCCGAACCTCCCATAAAAGCATTATTAATGTTTAGTACATGGTAAATAACACTTGTGTTTTTTGTATTTCCTTTTAATAGCAAATATATTAATCTTGATATAAGCTCAAATTGATTATTGTTGTTATAGATATTTTGGATAACTTCTGCATATACGTTAATATACTTATCTGATACATCTTTTACTCTAACTTTTATTATAAATCCTAAACTTTTTTCTACTTTGGATAACTTATCAATTTTATCCCTTGATAACATATTAAATGTGTATGGTCGTCTTTCATTTTGGGAATTAAACTTAACTATTTGTATATTTTGAATATACTTATCAGATTTTCTAACATCTTGTTGAGAAACAATATTAATTAAATTATAATAACTTTGTTGTTCCAAATCTTCTATATTAGTAGAATCTCTAAAATTTAGTTCATTTATAGCTTTTAACGCCTTCACTGAACTATTTTCATTAATAAAAAGTCCTTGCCCCCTTAATATTGAAAACCCTAATGGCATACAGGCATATACCATTCTACAAGCTGGACAAATAATCGCATCTGCATTATAGTTCCAAAAATGTGAAGATTTTCTTCCACCATCAACCCCTATTCGTTTAAGCCAAGTTAAATCATAAGACGCAGGTTTACTAAGTTTACTTATAGGGTTACAACATTGTGTACATTGATATTTATCTTTTTCATGCGAAACTTCTTGGTATGCCTGCACAGTTTGTCCAAAATCTTCTGTTGCTAAAATGTACATATCTTTTTTATTTGATGTTTTGTGCATAAAGCTTACATTTTCCCAAAATTGTTGAACAATATCATACATAACATTTTTAGCTACAATATACTTTTTTACCTCTGGCTGCTCAAAATATTCAACTATCTTAACATATTGATTAATATTTTCTTCTATTTTATCCCACACATCTTGAATAGTTTGCTTATCTTTATTAAATTTGACTTTAGTTAACTTTTTACTTTCACCAACTGCGTCAAATTCAATATGTGGTATAAGTTCATATGCAGCTTTGTAACTATTACTTTTGCACTTATCTTTAATATAATCAATTTGTTTATTTAGCTTTTCTAGCTGTTTATCGTTTATTTCTTCTTTTTTGTATGCCTCAAAGTCACTTTTAACAGATATAATATTATAATAACTTGTATATTCTAAATATTTATCTATCAAATATTCAAAGTACATATCCCCAAAGTTATCTAAATCATCTTCATTAATTTCAATCGAGTTATTAGAGGCGTTTACCATTATTCCTGCATGTTCTAGCATACGATACAACCCGATTACCCCTGCATTATACAACCAATCTGATAATTCAATTTTTACCACATTTTCACCTCCTTTACAAAAGCTCTACTAACCCATATCCTTGAGAACGTTTAAACCCAAACCCAAGTTGAATTAAATCGTTAATATCATCAACATCTCCGTAAAGTTTAAATATACCTTCATAACAATTGGTATAAAAAATATCTTTATTAGTTGCATCTTTAAACTCTCTTATATACTGTTTAACAACTTTTCTTCGCATATTAACAGGTTCAAAATTAAGCTCACTTCTAAGTCCATATCCTCTATATGCCTCAAGCACTTTATCACAAATATAGTTGAATTCTTTTTGATACTCTGCGTCATCAATTTCAACTGATTGTCCCACATTGTTTTTTATCCATATAGGCGATTGTGTTTTTAACACAACTTGTAAACGTCTGCATGTTTTATGGTCTTTAATAAATACATTTTTGATATTTAGTTCATAATTGTTATACTTAAAATTTCTATTTTGTATAAGTCCATTATAAACTCGTAACATAAATTCATTATCTGGAGAACTTATTATCAGAACAACTTCTCCCTTAACATCAAATTCTTCTTTTTGCAGTTTATAATCAACAACTTTAAATGCAAAACAGAAATTTTTAGCTTTCTTATTAGACTTGTTATCTTCAAATTTGTATAGCTGGTCACAATATGTTGATGAGGTACTACCTAGTGCTTGTTTAATTAAACTTACCCCTAACATCTGATACATTATCGGAAACTTGTCACATTGTATTTTTACAATTAACTTCATCGTCTGCTCCTTTCAATACTTTATAATCATAGTATACCACATATTGGTGACATATAACGCCCTATTAATAATTTTTTAAACATTTTTTATATAATTGTATTATATCCTCTTTTAATGATGGTGGTTCTAAAACAATACAGCTATCTTTCATACCAAATATCCAAGATATAATCTCAGTTTTACCCTCCATCTGTGCCTCAAAAATCAAATAATTATCTTCTTCATAATCTGTAATCTTTTGATTATCTACCCAAATAGTTTCTTTGATATTTCGTGCAAATGGATAGAAAATTTTTAGCTTTAAATCTATAATTCCATCTTTATACACCCCTATTGAACTTTTTAGATAAGTTTTAGCATCAAAAGTCGAAATAACCTCAAAATGTTTATCAATTATCTTCATCTTGCCAATTCTAATAAACTTAAATTGTCTAACTTCGTTCCTATTTTCACAAAATGCAACCAAATAGTTTGCCCCCTTATACGCATATATTGTGTATGGGTGAATAGTTCTAGTACTTATTTCATTATTAGCGTTACTATACTCTATATGCAACTTCTTAAAATAAATTTTAGCCTCGTTTATAATTGCCCATTTGCTTTGTTCCATTTGATAGTCATACTTTATTGTGTTAGCTTTTGTTTCTAATGTTATAGACGGTGCTTTTTCGGGGTCATGCACACTTAGTATTTTTGTAACCGCTACTTCAAGCTCTTTTGCATATAAAAAACTTTGATGCTTTGTTAGCTCTAAAACTTGATTAATGGCAGTTAATTCATTTGGTGTTAATGTTGAATCTAATAAATAATCTCTACTAATGAGGCGATAACCCCCGTACCTTCCTCTTGTTTCTTCAATTTCAACTCCTGCACGACATAAATCATCTTTATATCTTGTTATTTCACGTATATTTACTTCAAGTTCTTTAGCTAATTTCTTTCTAGTCCACTTTTGATTATTTTTTAGTAATAATAGCATGTATAATGCATTTGAAACTTTTCCCATTTTTTCCTCCATAACTTATATAAAAAAAGAGAAACCGCCGTTTCCCTCAACATCTAACTTCTATCATATCACAACTATGTTCCTTGCTTATCATATCATAGTTAATACCTACAATCAAAACATTTCGCTTATACAGATTTTGAAACTTAGCCACATACTCCCTCTCCACAATTTGCTCAAGGGCAACCTCTGTACTTTTATCCTTTTTCAGCTCTACAATAATAGGTAAATCTATGCTATTTCTTGGGTGAAACACAAAGTCAACATATCCTTTACCGCTTTTTTCTTCACGTTCTATTCTATATCTATCTCTTGCAGATAAATAAGCTAAAGTTAATACGCAAGACAAACTGTTTTCGTCATTATACTTTAATACAGGTATTTCTAAATTGTGTATATCATGTACAATTTCAGCCATTTTCGCTGTATCACGCTCCAAAGTCGCATACAACATATTGTCAGCATTTTTTATTACTGTTGCCAACTCACCAAAATCCTCATGTTTAATTGCTTTCTCAAATTCTATCATCAATTCTTTATTCGGTATTCTCAATTTATATTCCGAATATGACAAAAATCCTAAAGTAACCATAGCAGAATATATCTCCTGCTTACTCGACGGCGTTGGTGATCCTGCTCGAAAATCCTCGGTTATACTAATATCAATTGCTTTTCCATCGAGCATTTTTATGACGTCTTCCCTTACTCCACAACAATCTAACCTCAAATAATTAGCAACTTCGTTCATCTCACCAGTATTTGTCCAATAGCTTTGACAGTAGTTATCTTCAATAGCAATTTTTACACTTCTAGGGTTAAACAACTTTATCCCTTTTTGAGTTATATATCCATTATACCACTCGGCTATTTTTTCGTACTCTATTCCACACAACGATTTTACTTCATCTTCAGTAAATCCAAAAAATTCTCCAAATATAACATCGTTTAAAAATGTATATTCTTCAAACATATTTAACGCTGACCCTGTGGAATACTTTTTTATAGGCAATATTCCCGTCATATAACACAACGCAACATATTCCCTATCTTTCAACAATACTCTTAAATAGTTAAGAAAGTCCTCATGATTGTCAGTATAAATATTTTGGTTAAATATAAAATCCCACTCATCAAATATGAAAATAAATTCTTTACCAGTAGCTGTCAATTTTGATGATAAATTAGTAGCTTGCAACACCTTATCCGTTGGAAATATATCATCTAGTTGCTTTCCAATTTCTAGTTCTATCACATCTAAATATTCATCAAAAGTGAGTTTTCTAGTATCCAAACTTGAAAAATCTATTTTAATAACATTGTACATGTTCAAATGTTTTTCATAACTTTTACAACTTGCTATTTTAAAATTATCAAAAACTTCTTTGCTATCAATCGCCTTACTATAATAACTTTCTATTAAAGTTGTCATAACTGATTTACCAAATCGTCTAGGACGTGTGATACAAACCCATCTACGACTTTTATTGACACGCTTATTCAAATTTTCAATAATCATAGATTTATCAATATATAAGTCATCTTCTACTATCGCTAAAAATCTTTTATATCCAATTGTAGAATTTATATACATTTTTTCACTCCCTAACTAAATACTTTTTAATAATGTATTATAATCGCCAAATTTGTTGGCATCTCGTCTGGCAACTCAACCCACTCACCCAAAAATTCGTACACCACTTCATAATCTTGTGTTGTATACATAATCAAATCGACCATTCCATCTACGCTAAAATCGTTATACCCCACTCCAGTTTGTTCCATATGTTCATAAAGTTGTTTCACTATGTTTTCATCTTCAACCGTTATTTCTAAGGGAAGTGGCATAGATATTCCCCTATTCATTGGTGTTTCAAGCTCTGTTGGCTCATCAACTATCAGCTCATCAACACTTAACATATCCATCGCCACCACAATTAAAATCAAACTTGCCGCCGCCCCAAACCAATATTTATAATAGTTTTTCTTTGGCGGATTAATTTTCTCCATCAATTTATTGTGAAAATCTTCAGGCAATTCATATTCATCTAAGCAAGCCAACTCCAATTTAAGCTCCAATAATAGTTCAATATCAGCTTGACAAGCTTCACACGTTTTTATATGTTGTTCAAGTTCAACCACATCTTCAAGTTCATCATCTACATACAATGATAGTTTTTCATAATCACAATTCATATATTACCTCCCTTTCCCTATATTATTTTGACTCCAAAAACTCTTAAAAGGTTCCTTATCTTGCAACAAAATTTTCTTTAAACTGCTCCTTGCTCTTGATAGCCTAGATTTAACCGTTCCGAGCGACACCCCCAGCTTATCGCTAATTTGGTCATATGAATATTCTTTCACATCACGCAAAATAATAATATCTCGGTAATCTTCTTTCAGTTCATCAAGTGCAATCTTTAACGTATTTTGTAACTCAACATTTTCTATATGCTCAACAATATTTTGTGTTTTATCTTCAACTTCCAAAAGCCACTCATCATCATCTCCATTAAAATGTACGACATTTCTATTTTTCCGCAACATATCCAAACATTGGTTTGACGCAATTCTATACACCCAAGTGCTAAACTTTGAATTCCCTTCAAACTTCCCGATTTGTTTCCAAATTTTTAGACACACCTCTTGCGACGCATCATATGCATATTGCTCATCTTTGAGTATTTTCATACACAGGTTATATATTTTTGACTCGTAATTTTTTATAAGTTGTTCGTATGCGTGTACGTCCCCTTTTTGCACCCGCTTTATAAGTAATATTTCTTCATTCATACTAAGCCCTCCTCTCCTTATATTATACACTATTTTGGGCACAAAAAAAAGACTACAAAACGTAGTCTTACTCAATGGTAGCCCCACCGATAACTTTTTCACCATCATAAAAAACGATAGCTTGCCCCGGGGTTATCGCCCTTTGTGGCTCATCAAATGTGCACTTTATGCGGTCATCTCCAACCATCTCAATTGTGCATGGTGACGGCGTATGGCTATACCTTATTTTTCCTGCAACATCAAGTTTGTTTTCAAGCTTATCAAACGTCATAAAATTCACGGTGTTTGCATACACAACGTTTGTAAACAAATCTTTATCATCACCGATAGTAACAGTGTTGTCATCTATGTTGTTGTTAATCAGTGTGTGAGTGCGTGCATGCCCGCGTGCATGCACTTGCGTAATAAATCAGTCTGTTCTCATAAGTGTCATAAGAAAACTCATCACTGGCTGCAGCGAATGGCTGCAGGTCATATGAGTTTGTTGAGGTTCCTCTTCCTCACTTCTTCTTCCTCCCTCCATCAGTCTTTCATCTCATTTCTCTCTCCCTCCATCTCCTTTCTCCACTACTGGAAAGCAGCTGATTAGCGTGTGTGTGTGTGTGTGTGTGTGTGTGGGTTTGTAGGTCCATCCTGTGGCTGATAAATGGCCGAATACTGCATGTGGAGAAAGGAGCATTTTAACGATCATTAGCAGCAGCTTCACATTCATCAGCTCTGACTTGTCAGTTGCTCCAGTGTTGCAACATAACAAGCTGCAACACTCAAATCCCCTGATTTTGAAACCCCCTGACCACAACACACACACACACACACACACACACACACACACACACACACACACACACACATACATAGAAGTCAGTAACAATAAACAGTCAGATCGCAATAAATACATTTCTCTTCCTTGTGGTGATTTTAGCCACAGGTCTCTTCACACTAAGACTAAAATTTGAAATATTTCAGCCGCTTACAATTTTGCAAACACTTCAATCTCTGTCTGTACTCAAAGTCCAGCTGACAAAGAACTTTCACAGGTGCAACTCCCACACGCCTCGCATTCAAATAATTTTTTGTAACTTGCTTACAGAGTTGTGAATGCAGTTTTGGTTTAAGCAAGCAATCTATGAAACAGTTCAAATGTAGTCAGAATTTACCTATATATGTGTTCAGTGCTTCATTTTCATTGTCCTTAGTACATGTTTAAAATAATAACTGTCAGCTGATTAAAAAAACTAAGGTTTTCAACAATTGTATCCAGAGCATCACTTTTAAAAAATGAAATGTTGTAAGATTACTTTGTGAAGAAAACCAAATTAAATTGTCACGTTTTTAGTCAGGCCTGGATCTCTGGAGTGTTTTTCTCATCCTGGAAGGTCAAATATTTTGTTGCTGCCGAATCTGAACTACTAATTATGCTGCATTTAACAACTCTCACAACCCCAAATGAAATTATTATTCTGTTGCTTTCGTCGAGGTAAACGTGAACTATCAACCATCCATAAATCAAGTAATTTCACAACATATTTCAAAACTTACTGACAACTGAATCCTGCAGTTCAACTGTAAATCTCTGTTAGTTTTGTTAAATCAGTTAAAAAAAAACAAAATGTGTGTGTGTGTGTGTGATTGATTTCCAGGCCTTTTAGAGTAAATAACTCACTTATACCCAACATTCAGCTCATACAGAATGCACCTGCATAATGTACATGACTCCAGAATGAAACACTTTTCACTGATACTTTATTTCTGGAGTCTGTGCACACAGAAGGCTCCAAAGTCACAGCACTTTCCAATTTGATGTTAATTTATTTTGCATATAAAATGGTCTCATTAGTGTAATGATGCAAAAGGCACACAGAATAATTTAATCAAGACAATACATTTGACTGAAACCACTGAAATCAAACTATTAT
>LNZQ01000223.1 GCA_002007315.1 Epulopiscium sp. Nele67-Bin004 | reverse complement strand
AAAAATAAAACAAAATAAAATCGTAGTGCACAGGAGAATGTCTGCAGGCTTAATTTTAAAATAATGTTTAAAGAAATCTTCAACAATAAGAAGAGTGTCACCACTTGTTGGGACAGAGCGTCAAAGTGAAGATTTGATTGACTACTTAACAGGCGAATTTGAGGCAGATCCTCACACTGTTTGGGAGTCTAACATTTTTGGGCGTTCACTTTATGATATCGTTAATGAAGGTCTACAAAATAAGTTGTACAAAATGCCAGAAGATGCACAAGAGAAGTTGCAAGAGACATTGCAAAAAATTATCAATGAGGGCACTGGTGGCTTGATTTGTATAATTATATAATAAAAGAAGCAGGGATATATCGGTTGATATGTTCCTGCTTTTTTTGTATTTTAAAATATGCTATAATTATCCAAAAAGGAGAGATTATATGACGAATCAAATTCAACATAAGTTATCACAAATAGAAAAACAACATAACGTTAAAATATTATTTGCTATAGAGTCTGGCAGTCGTGCATGGGGGTTTGCGTCGCCAGATAGTGACTATGATGTGAGATTTATATATGTGCGACCACTAGAATATTATTTGCGACTTGATAAAACATCAGATGTTATAGAATGGCAACTTGATGAAGTGTTTGACATTTGTGGGTGGGACATAAAAAAAGCATGTGAACTGCTATACAAGTCAAATCCAACGTTGCTTGAATGGTGTCGCTCGCCTATAATTTACAAAACAACAGCTGAGTTTGGGAGATTTAAAGAAGTGGCAAACAACTGTGCTATAAATAAAGCTGTATTGTATCACTATTTAAGTATGGCTAAAAAACAATATTATCGATATATGGAGGGGGAGAAAGTTACACACAAAAAATATTTGTATCAATTACGAGCAGTTTTGGCATGCAATTGGATTTTAGAGCACAACGAGCCACCGCCAATGGAGTTTGAAACTATGATGAATCATTATTTGAGTGGGGGTATGTTATCGACGACACAACACCTAGTTGCAATTAAAAAGCAGAGTTTTGAGAAAGATAACGCCGAAAAAATACCACTTATAGACGATTACTTGAATGAACACTTTACTATAATAGAAAACAAACTTCAAGAATTAGAAACGACAGATAAAAACTCATGGCAGGCGATAAATGAATTGTTTTTGAGCTATATCATATAGAGTGAGAGAAAAGATAATGTGAGATATGACTGGTATGGGGTGTAAAGTTAAAAATTTTTTACATGGTTCTAACAAATACTTAACCTTGTCTTAATGTATATCTATTTGTAGTGTGATATAATTTTGATTGTAACAACAACTAATAGATATACATTAAAAGGGCAGGTGAATAAAATTAATACTGTAGAAAATATAACAACTAAAACTATAACGAAAGAAAAACCAAAATTTAATACTAAATATTTAATCAATAAATCTAAGTCAATACTATTAAATCCTTACCACCTAATAATTTGCTGTATAATAATTTTGTTAGGTTACTTAATAGTTATTCCTTTAGGAGAGATGTTTCAGACGTCTTTAATTTTAAGTGCACAAGATGCAAGACGAGTTGAGGGGGCAGTTGCGGGAGATTTTAGCACATATTATTGGGAACGAGTTTTAGCTAGTGGTCAAATTAGTGCAAAATTACTTTATGAGCCATTATTAAATTCGTTGATGATAGCAACATGTGTTTCAATTGGTTCGATTATTATTGGGGGTGGTTTGGCGTGGTTTATGACACGAACAAATTTACCATTTAAAAAGTTTTTTGCAATAGCTGTTGTTATCCCGTATATGATACCATCGTGGTGTAAAGCTCAGGCATGGATCACTGTTTTTAAAAATGAAAGAATAGGTGGAAGTACAGGGTTTTTGGCGTCGTTTGGGGTAAATGTTCCAGATTGGCTAGCTTATGGACCTATAGCAATTATAATTGTGTTAATTCTACATAATTACACATATTCGTATTTACTAGTTTCTGGAGCATTAAAATCCGTAAATTCGGAGCTTGAGGAAATTGCTCAAATACAAGGAGCTCCCCGAGGAACTATATTAAGAAAAGTAACATTACCAATTATTATGCCAGCAATTTTATCTTCAATTATATTAACTTTTTCTGATACAATTGGAACGTTTAGTGCAATTAATATATTAGGTGGAAAAATTGGATATACAACATTATCAACAATGCTATACTCAAATAGTCGTTCTCAAAACACAGAAGTAGCATTTGTAATGGCAATAATTATGATATTAATAGCAAGTTTATTAATTTTGATTAATCAAAAAATGATTGGTTCAAGAAAATCTTTTGCAACGATAGGTGGTAAAGGTTCACGCCACACATTAGTTGATCTAGGAAAATTTAAGTATCTAATTGCTATTAGCATTATGTTATTTTTAGGGATAGGAATTATGATGCCACTTCTAATATTAGTAGTAGAAACATTTATGCTACGTGAAGGAGTGTGGACTTTAGATAACTTTACTTTATATTATTGGATTGGAGATGGCTCTATAACTAGTATTATGGAAGGTTTACCTGGAATTTTGAGAAATCCTAAGTTTATAAGTGCATTAAAAAATTCATTGTTATTAACTTTTATTACAGCAACAGTTGGGACAATTGTTGGTCAACTTATAGGATATGTTTGTGCAAGAGGTCGTGGAAAACGTTATGGGCAGTTTATAGAACAATTAGCATTTGTACCATATTTAATTCCATCAGTAGCATTTGGAGCAATATATTTATCTATGTTTGCAGTGCAAAGAGGAATAATCCCGTCACTATATGGAACATTTTCTTTGTTAGCTTTAGTATGCATAGTTAAAGATTTACCATTTGCAACTCGTGCTGGAACATCTAATATGTTACAAATTAGCTATGAATTAGAAGAAGCAGGAACAATTGTTGGAGCTGGATTCTTTAAAAGAATACGTAAAATTGTTTTTCCGCTATCGAAAAATGGGTTTATGTCAGGATTTATTTTGATTTT
Organism: Epulopiscium sp. Nele67-Bin004; assembly: GCA_002007315.1. The sequence continues at coordinate 3,228 of LNZQ01000223.1, read as the reverse complement.
TATATCAGCAATGAAAGAACTAGACTTAATTATATTAGTAATGACTCCACAAAATACTACATTGCCATATTTAGCTTATCAATATGCAAATGGAAATTCGCCACAAGCTTCAAATGCCTGTGTTGTAGTAATGTTTGTAATAATCTTCACAGTTTATCTGTTGGCAAATAAGCTAGGTAAAGCTGACTTAGCTCAAGGTATAGGTAAAAGTTAAAAGTTGTTGAAAGGATAATAAACAATATGAGCGTTATATCATTAAAAAGTATAAATAAATATTATGGAAAAACACACATTTTAAAAGATTTGAGTTTGCATATTGAAGATGGTGACTTTATGACTTTATTAGGACCATCGGGGTGTGGAAAAACTACTACTTTAAGGGTGTTGGCAGGACTAGAAAATCCACAAACAGGTACAATCACAATGGACAATGAGGAAATAGTTAATGCGCAAGATGCATATTTTATGGACTCATCAAAAAGAAATTTAAATTTAGTATTTCAATCGTATGCATTATGGCCGCATATGACTGTTTTTGATAATGTTGCATTTGGATTAGATGTAAAAAAAGAGAAAAAAGATGTTATTAAAGAAAAGGTTATGAGTGCATTAACAAGAATGCAAATAGATCAATTTGCACAAAGGTATCCATCAGAACTTTCTGGAGGTCAACAACAGCGTGTTGCTATTGCACGTGCTATTGCAACTGATCCAAAGTTATTATTGCTTGATGAGCCGCTTTCTAACTTAGATTCTAAACTAAGGATAGATATGAGGTCTGAACTAAAACGATTACATGAAGACTCGAAGGCAACTATAATATATGTAACGCATGACCAAACAGAGGCACTAACAATGTCGACTAAAATTGCAGTATTTTTTGAAGGTGAAATGATACAAGTTGCACCGCCTATGGAGCTTTATAATAATCCAGCTGATTTAAGAGTTGCAGATTTTATAGGAAATCCACGTATAAACTTTATATCAGGAGTAGCAAAAGTGGTTAAGGGCGAGCTACATGTTAAATCTAGTATGGGAGAGTTTGTATTTCCTAAAAAGGACGTTATTTCTCAAGAAATAGTTGGTGACGAATTTGATATAGTGTTGGGTATTCGACCAGAACAGATAGTAATTAGTAGAGAGTGCATTGATAACAATTCTGTTCAGGCAACTGTATACACAAGTATGCCAGCAGGTTCAGAAACACTAATTACTGTTAAAATATCGGATATTCAACTTATGATTAAAGAAATAGGTAACGCAAATTATGTAAGCAATGAAAAAGTTTATGTAAATTTTTCGGCAAATAAAATGAATGTATTTAATGCAAGTAATCAAAAATTAATTAAAATTTTTAATGCTAATTAGGAGGAATTAAAAATGAGATTGTCAAAAAGAATGTCAGTTGTTGGAATGTTATTAATAGGAGCGATTAGTGTAGTGGGTTGTTCGAGTAATTCAGAACCAACAACAACAGCAAGTGGGGCTACAACAAACAACAATACATCGAGTAGCACAGCAAGTGAAACAACAAGTAACACGTCAGCAACTGTAGATACAGCAAACAGCGGATATACAGACTGGGAAGAAAAATCAGGTATTTTTATAACTGATGAAACAGAAGCAGAATTATATGAAAAAGCTAAAGAAGAAGGTTCGGTAGTTTTATATTCAATTTCATCTCGTTGCGAAACAATTGCCGAAGCATTTAATGAAAAATATCCAGGTGTTATTTGTGAGCCATACGATATTTCGTCAGATGAATTGCTTGAAAAAGTTACACGTGAGCATGCTGCAGGACGAAATGTGGCTGATGTTGTGCATATAAAAGATCAAGATGGAACTTTATATAATGAATATGTGCAAAATAAAATTTTTTATAACTACCAACCAGATGATATAATGGAGCATATTGATCCAGCATATAGTGAATATGTTACACCAGTCTATATTGAACTTACACAGTTATTTTATAATGGTGAAGCTTATCCAGATGGAGCACCTGTTGATACTTTATGGGACTTAACTCGTGAGGAATGGAACGGTAAAATTGTAATGCAAAATCCAGTAGATAATAGTTCGCTAATGAGTTGGATTGCAGGATTTACGTTTGATGATACAGCACAAGAATTAGCTGATTTGTATGAGGTAGAGTTTGGTGAACCTTTAGTTCTTTCGGCTGAATGTCCAAATGCAGGATATGAGTTTTTGAAACAATTAAAAGCTAATGATTTAGTGTATACAACGTCTTCAGATGAAGCATCAGAAGCAATTGGAACTAGAGGTCAAACAAATCCACCTATTGGATTTGCAGCATCTTCAAAAATGCGTAAAAATGAAAGTAATGATTGGGTGCTAGAACCTGTAAACGTTTTGCCAAATACAGGAGTTCCACAAATTAATGGTTTGTATATGGTAGAAGGTTCAGAACATACAGCAGCAGCAAAACTATTAATTAGATTTATTATGGGTGGAGACGATGGAACAAGTGAAGGATATGAGCCGTTTAATACTTTAGGTGGTTGGCCAGTGCGTGATGATATTCAACCAGTTGATGGGGTGTTACCATTAAGTGAACTTAATTTAGGAACATATGATCCGATGGCAACGTATGACGTTATAAACGATGTTTATGATTTTTGGCTTATGTTACCATAATCTAACACTAGATAACCAAAAAATATAGAAAAACTGATATAGTTAGCAGGCTGAGTGTAGCCTGCTATTTTTTTAGTTATATACAAATATTAGTAATCCTTTTTTTATAGTAGAATTTAACTTGAACCCCCTAAGGTTATAACATATAATATAATTATAGAAAAAAATACTTAGGAGAAAATATGAGCAGACAAAGGAGAATTAAAAACAGAGTAAAAGATGTTAAACCAGATTCGGTATGTAAATCATATTTGAGTAAGCCAGAAAGATTTGCAGATATATTTAATGCAGTTATTTTTGGTGGCGAACAAGTTATCGATCCGAATCACCTTGAGGAGCTTGACACAGACACATCAAGCGTAATACAATTTGACAAAGGCTACATGTCGATAGCACGAACTAGAGATATAATAAAAAAAGCAGCATATGGTGTGGACTTTGTGTTATTAGGTATAGAATCACAAGATAGCATACATTATGGCATGCCACTAAGAGTAATGTTGTATGACGCTTTAACGTACTTAAAACAAAGCAAAGCGATTGAATCGTTTAATAGAAAGTCTAAAAAAC
>LNZQ01000222.1 GCA_002007315.1 Epulopiscium sp. Nele67-Bin004 | reverse complement strand
ATCTATTAATTTTAACTTCTTATAACTTGCACTTTTGTGAATGCTTATACCATCTAAAGTTCTTATGTCAAAATATCCTGTACTTCTTCTTCCAAATATAAATCCTTCCTTTCCCACATACTCCACCTTATCAAATAATCTAAATCCTTTTACCTCATAGGGGGCTTGATTTAACTTCTTTTTACCACCTTTTAAAATATTTGCTTTGTGTATTTGTCTATTGTGATTTCTAACTTGCTTACTAAAGTACCAGCATTCTAATGGCTTTGCTAATGGATTTCCACTTATACATCTAGCATCTATCCTATGGCTTTTTTCTAACCCAGATTGTATTCTAGTGTTTTTTGTAATATATCCATAAGTCAAACTTACATTTGAATATTGAGATTTCAATCTATTATAAAAACTCCATCTCATAATACCCATAAAAGTTGTATCTTTAAAACTCATTCCTCTTTTAATAGTCTTCGGTAGTTTGACTGTACCCTTATGATAACCATTATGGCAAGTTTCACATAAAGTAATTAAGTTATTTGGAGCGTCTCCTCCAGTTTTTCTACTTTCTATATGATGCACATTTAGAATTTTATCTTTCTTTTTGCCTTTACAGCATTGACAAGTATGGTTATCCCTAAATAACACATACTCTCTTACATTCCAAAAGTTTAGTTGCTCTCCTTGTTGGTATTCAATCCCTTGTATGTCTGGGTTTTTAATTTTCTGAATATCAAAGCTTGCAACTTCTACAATTATTTTACTAATTGGTAATATCTTATGAGCATTTTCTATAACTCTTAAATGAGTAGCTATCTTATGCTCTATACTTGGTGCTAACCAACCTTTATTTTTACTTCTTACTCTGTTTAAAAATCTAGGTTTTCGGTATCTAAGTCTATTTCTTCTAGTACGTCTATTCTGTCTACGAGTTGACAGTAGATCTACTATATCACTTCTTAATTGTATCTCAGCTGAATATAATTCGCTATTTTCAGTAGTAGCTGACAAGCCAATATTTTTAGAACCAGAATCAACTCCTAGTGTAATTTCTTGCTTGTATCCACTACTACCATATAATAATTGTATAGTAAATGGTTCTCTTTTTACTACTTTAGCTTTTTTTGATTCTAATAATTTTCTAGCTTTTTGTGGTTTACAAGGCATTAAAGGTTTGCCATCTTTGTTTAATACATATACTAACATCTAGTATATCACTCCTTTTAAAATTCAAAATTTGTGTTAGTTATCCTTCGACAATGTTATAGTAGCTTTTAGGTAAAACCTACAAATCAGGGTGACTTCTCCTACCCTCAGAGATGTTTACAGTGCCTGCATAGAGCCTAAAACTAGGATAAATATTCTAGGGTATGATAACTATAATAACGTAGTAATTTAATACTTAGTCTAATCAATAAAGGCTTTTCAAGCCCGTCACTTTAGTGATGGGTTATTGACACAACTTATCCAACACTTTTCGCATATCTCGGCAATACCTACGAAGTTGTGTATTTTCTATATTCATCTCCTATCTATTTTGGAGCATAAAAATGCCCCTACACATATTAGAGTTATAATTTTACCATTATTTTCTAATATGTATAGGGGTAAAAATAGGTTTTGTGTGTTTTAGATTATAGGGTAAACACGGTTTACACGTTATATATGTTATATATAAAAAAATATTTAGAAATTTTTCTTAACACTATATAGTAAACGTGTTAACCGTGTATACCTGTAGCTGTTATTATTTTTGAAAAGTATCTACGTTTTATTTCCTCGTTATCTATATTAATATAATACCATATTTTGCCTAATTTTTCAATAATAAAAGCTAAAAAGTGCCTCTATTATTTTTGCTCATAAACATACAGAGGCACATATGGAAATATACTTCGGCGAAAGTATATTTCAGATAAAAACCATATAAGTTGCCGCTTATGTCGGTTTTTAAATGATAATCGTATTATATATCAAAAAAAAAATAGCAAGACCTTTTTGTCATTTTATACACTATTTTTTAAAAATTTTATATGTATAGGGGTGGCGTAATCATCCCACATCTGAAGAAATGGGCTTTCTACGCTGTTTTCTATAAATAAAAATACTTTTTGTATACGGATAAATAAAAACATACAAAAAAGAGGGCTATTCGCCCCCTACCATATATAACCTAATTTTTCTAACCCCTCATTTGTGTATGCACCAAGCTCGCCATACACAGGGTCAAAATATTCCCACACATCATCAACCAAAATACCTACCCAGCTATGCTTGTCCCCTGTTGGTCCATAACCCGATATATACTCTGTTTTGTATCCCAAGTATATAAATATCTCATACAATAGCCCTGCAAACTGATAGTGACTGCCCAATCTAGCCTCCAACGCATATTGTGCATCGGCAGTTGTTCCGCCTTGTGATGGGACATAAGGGTTGTATTCCACAAATTCAGCTATCGCCTCAGACAAAACTGCTGGGCGAAGTCCATAATGTTGCAATATCTCAACTATTGCCCAAGTGAAATCGTCAAACTTATCTTCTTCTTCCTGCTTGGCAATCTCAACCTCATCAACTTCTATAACTTCTTCTATTTCAACTTCTTCCAAATCACTACTTATATCACTTGCTATATCTATATCTTCAGCACTTTCTACCAAATCGTCATCTTGCACACGGGTACTTGCCGAAATTCTTTGTCCAACAATTCCAGTAACTCCAGCACCAACAACGCACAAACAGACCCCAATCGCTAAATACGCAATCTTATCTTTCATTTTATCCCCCTCGTACTCAACTAATTTTTATCTGATTATAGGTCGTATTCTCTCTAGTATCATCTCAAGTGCCACGGTGTTTGCTCCACCCTCTGGAACAATCACATCTGCAAGTTTTTTTGTTGGTTCAACAAATTGCTCATGCATCGGTTTAACTGTTGCAAGGTATTGCTCCATAACCGACGTCAAATCACGCCCCCTACCCATAACATCACGCTTAATTCGTCTAAGTATTCGTACGTCCGCATCTGTATCCACAAATATTTTTATATCCATTAAATCACACAAGGCTGTGTTTTCAAAAATAAGTATACCCTCAACCAATATTATAGGCTTAGGGTCAACCCGAACTGTTTCGCCACATCTCGTATGGTCAACAAACGAATATATAGGGTGCTCAATCGCACACCCTGCTCTAAGTGCCTCAATATGACTTATAAGCAGTTCCGTTTCAAACGCCATAGGGTGGTCATAATTAAGTTTAGTTCGTTGTTCAAATTCTATGTCGTCATTTGACTTATAATAATAATCATGCGACAACATCGCTGTTTGGTCTGGAAACTCCTCTTTAATCTTGTTAGCAAAAGTTGTTTTTCCTGACCCTGTTCCTCCTGCAACTCCAATAATCATAAATAATACCTCACTTCGTTTTTTAATCATTGTATAACGAAATGAGGCAAATTTCAAGGTAACCTATTTGCTAGAAAAACAATATGGCATTTCACGTTTATGTTTGCTTATTTTGTTTGCACGCTCAATAATTTGTTGTGCACGCTCATTTGTAGCACCTGTCTTGATAAATTCTTCAACTTCATCATAAGTTACGCCCATCTCGTTCTCGTCTGTCTGACCTTCCCAAAGTCCTGCTGATGGTGGCTTCTCAAGTATTGGTGCTGGCACTCCAAGCACTTTTCCAAACGCAAGCACTTCACTAACAGTCAAATCAGATAGTGGATTTATGTCATATCCCCCATCTCCCCACTTCGTAAAATAACCCATAACCATCTCACTCAAGTTGTCTGTCCCAACAACTAATGCGTTGTTTGCTTGTGCAATAGCATAAAGAGTCGTCATTCTTAGACGTGGTTTAATGTTTGCAATTCCAAGGTCACTTAAAGTTGTAGCACTTCCAATTGTATTTTTTAGTGTATCAAAAGTGTCTTTTAAGTCAACTGTAATAAGTTCTACACCAAATGCATCTGATACAAGTTTTGCATGCTCTGCATCTGTTGGGTTTGAACTACAAGGCATAGTCACTGCTATAACTCTCTCTGCTCCAAGTGCTTTTACGCAAAGTGCAAGCACAACTGATGAATCTTTTCCGCCACTTGCCCCAACAACCACTTTTTCAAAACCTCTAGTGTATTCTATAATCCAATCCATTCTTTGTTCTAAATTAAAATCCATATCATTACCTCTTTCTTTTTAACAGTGTTGTTTTATTATGTCCAAAATTTGCTCGGACTCACATTCAAATTTCGCCACGTCTTTGACATGTTGATTGGCGTGGCACATAGCATAACTAAATTTTGCAAGCTCTAGCATTTCAATGTCATTATCATAATCACCAAACGCCATAGTTTCTTCTTTATTAATGTCCAACTTTTGCATAATTACTTCCAAGCTGTCACCTTTAGTTGTCCCAAGTGATATCATATCAACCCAAAAGTGCCCACTTTGTATAATTCGCATATGTTCGCCCCAGCGTTTTTCAAGCTCCGTTTTAACTTGTGGCATCGTTCCATTTACAACGTTTATCGCCACAGAAACAACAGGTTCAACAACTTCTCCTATTCGCTCAACTCTAACTAATTTTCTAGCTAAATGTGAGATTTCCGAAAAGTGGTCATGTGAATATGGTAACATATATTCTCTATACTGAGTTTTTATTACTGGATATCCAATTTCTTCTGTCAAAAATTCTTCTATGTCACCTAAATGTTGTTGTGGCAACGTCTTTAGTTGTAGTTCTTTGCCAAAAAGCTTAATTATACTACCGTTTTCGGCTATTATTCCCATAATATCTTTTACTGGTTCAAACATAGCCTCAATCGAATCGAGCGACCTACCACTTGCTACAACAAAAACTATACCTTTATCCGAAAGTTTCTTTATTTCATCAATTGCACCCTCTGGCAATACACCTTCTTTGCCTAAAAATGTTCCGTCCATATCCATTGCTATAAGTTTTACCATTAGTGTTTCTCCTCAATATATTTTAAAATTGAATCAAGTTGTGTATTTATATGCTCTGTTGCCAGTTCTGCTGCACCGTCTGCATCACCTTTTTGTATCGCCTCAAGTATCGCAATATGCTCTTGTAGCACTCTTGCACCGTCATCTACTTTTTTTAGATATGCAATTCTATATCTTTGCACTTGCTCACGTATATTTGATGACATCTGTATCAAGCGGTCATTTTTTGTTGCTGCAAATATAATGTCATGAAACTCTACGTCTTTTTGTATCATCATATCAACATCATGATCTCTCACTGCAAATTCATACTCTTTCAATACTATTTGCAACTTCATAAATTCCAAATCATCAGTTCTAGTGCAAGCAAGCTTTGTTGCTAACGCCTCAAGTGCCGCACGTACTTCAAGCACATCTTGAATATCTTTTTTTGTAAATGGTGCAACTTGTGCTCCTTTTCTTGGAACCATAACTACAAGCCCCTCTGTTTCAAGCCTGCGTATCGCCTCTCGCACAGGTGTACGGCTCACCCCAAGCTTTTCAGCAAGTTGCGTTTCCATCAGCCTTTCACCTGCTGGCAAATCTCCTACTATTATTGCATCTCTAAGCGACTGAAACACCACATCTCGTAATGGTTGGTAGTCATTTAGTTGTATTTTAACACGTTCGTCTGTCATGATAATCCTTCCTTCCTGCTAATTGGCGAATATGTTGTTGTGGCATAGACTTCACGGAAATTTGTCGTCATTTTAAAATGTATCGCCGCATCTAAGCATTGTTGTCTTGTTTCAAATATTCCAAAAACTGTTGGACCGCTCCCACTCATCATGCTTGATATAGCACCAAGCTTCATCATATCACTTTGTATAGTTTTAATTTGTGGGTGCAAAGCTTCCGTAACTTCTTGTAATACGTTGTACATATTTTTAAATACAAAAGACGTGTCTGCGTTATTTATAGCGTGAACTACGTCATCAGTTTTTGGGTGTTTTTTAATATTTGGAATTGATAAAGTTTGATATATTACAGCTGTTGATACATTGATATTTGGCTTTACTAACAATACGTATGAATATGGTAGTGGATTAAGTGGCGTCAAAACATCGCCTATTCCTTCTGCAAGAACTGTTCCTCTAAGTATACAA
>LNZQ01000221.1 GCA_002007315.1 Epulopiscium sp. Nele67-Bin004 | reverse complement strand
CAAAGCCAAATCACGTTTATATTCTTTTTCAAGAACGTATGGTTCATATTCGGCGTGTCCCGAAACAAAAACAAATCGTCCATCATCACTTGTTAAAATATATGCACCTGCTTCAGCAGAATATGCTATTAAGTTGAGATTAGGGATTTGCTTAACTTGTTCAACGTCCCAAGAAGTGTGCCGTGAATGTGGTGCAAAAAATATATCGTCAAATCCTCTTACAATCGGACTTTTGTCTACTCTATAGTGTTCAAACACGCCAAATAATTTTTTATCAAGAGGAATTTTATCAACACCATAATAGTGATAAAGCCCAGCTTGTGCACCCCAACATATAAACATTGTTGAGTATACATTAGTTTTTGCGTAATCTAAAAGTTTTGTTAGTTCGTTCCAATAGTCAACTTCTTCAAATTTGAGTGTTTCAACTGGAGCACCAGTTACAATCATACCATCATATTTTTTATTTTTGATGTCATCAAACTCTTTATAAAACGTTTGTAAGTGACTTTTGGAAGAATTTTTTGAGTGATGAGATGCCATATGAATTAGGTCAACATTAATTTGCAGTGGTGTGTTTCCTATAAGTCTAAGCAAATGTGTTTCTGTTTCAACTTTTGTTGGCATCAGGTTGACGATAGCAATATTGAGTGCTCGAATATCTTGCATTTTGGCTCTTTTATCATGCATCACAAATATAAATTCCTGCTTTAAAATATCTGTTGCAGGTAAATCATGTGGGATTATAACTGGCATAATTGTCTCCTTATATTAAAAGTATTAAATCTTTTCAAGTGCTTGTTCTATATCACGAATAATGTCATCAATATGTTCAATACCGATTGATAGACGGATTAGGTCTGGTGTTACACCAGCAAGAAGTTGTTCTTCAGGTGTAAGTTGGCTGTGAGTCATACTTGCAGGATGTAGCATGTGTGTGCGTAAATCACCAACATGAACAACTAAAGTTGCAAGTTCAACACTATTTATAAGTTTTTGGGCGTTTGTTGCATCGCCTTTAACGCCGAAAGCAACTATTCCACTTGCTCCATCTGGCAAATATTTTTGAGCAAGCTCGTAAGAGTCATTTGACTCAAGTAATGGATACAACACCCACTCGATTTTTGGGTGAGCTTCCAAATATTTTGCTAGGGCAAGAGCGTTTGCACAGTGTTTATCCATACGAACGGCAAGTGTTTCTGTTCCTAAGTTTGTAAGCCAAGCGTTAAATGGACTCATTGAGCAACCTATGTTACGTAGCAGTGTTGCACGTGCTTTTCCAGTGTAAGCTTTTTCGCCATAAGTGTCTGTATACACAAGGTTGTGATACCCAGGGTCTGGCTCGGTAAACCTTGGGAAGTTGCCATTTGTCCAGTCAAATTTTCCACTATCAACAACGATACCACCAACACAAGTTGCGTGACCATCTAGGTATTTTGTTGTTGAGTGAACAACGATGTCTGCACCATGTTCAAAAGGTCTACAAAGGTATGGAGTTGCAAATGTGTTGTCAATGATAAGCGGTATTCCAGCGTCGTGTGCTAGTGTTGAAACTTTTTCAAAGTCTAGTACACCAAGCCCTGGATTTCCGATAGTTTCACCAAACACGGCTTTTGTATTTGGCTTGATATATGTTTTCATTTCATCAAGAGGTGTTTCTGGTGGTATATACGTAAATTCAAGCCCTAAATCAACTAGAATTGTATTAAATAAAACAGTTGTACCGCCATACAAATTTGCCATAGACAAAATGTGGTCGCCAGCTTTTGCAACGTTTAGTACTGCAAGCATAATTGCTGACTGTCCTGAAGATACGGCGATTGCACCAACACCACCCTCGAGGGTAGCAATTTTTTCTTCAAGAACACTACAAGTTGGATTGCTTATGCGTGAGTATGTGTGACCTGTTGCCTCAAGGTTAAATAGTTTTTCAACCTCGAAAGTATTTTCGTATTTATAAGTTGTTGATTGTATAAGTGGTGCAATACGAGGGGCACCATTTTCAGGTGTATAGCCTGCTTGTATGCATTGTGTGTCAAGTTTCATGTCTTTCATTATAAATCTCCTTAGTTTATGTTTGCAAGAGCTTGGTCTATGTCAGCAATTATATCTTCAACATTTTCAATACCAACAGATAGGCGAACCATGTCAGGCAAAACTCCAGCTGCAAGTTGGTCTTCAAGTGATAGTTGTCTGTGAGTCATGCTTGATGGGTGCAAAATATGTGTACGTAAATCACCAACATGAACAACTAATGATGCAAGTTTAACATTATTTATAAGTTGCTTTCCTGCTTCAGCACCACCGTGTACTCCAAATGAGATTATACCGCTTGCTCCGTTTGGTAAATATTTTTGAGCAAGTTCATATGAAGTATCGCCTTCAAGTCCAGGATATATAACCCAATCAACCATTTTGTGTGCCTTCAAGTGTTTTGCAACAGCAAGGGCATTTGCACAGTGTTTATCCATACGAACGGCAAGAGTTTCTGTCCCAACGTTTGTAAGCCAAGCATTAAACGGACTCATTGTGCAACCCATGTCACGTAGTAGTGTAACCCTTGCTTTTGCGATATATGCAGCAGCTTCAAATGCATCAACATAAACTAGACCATGATAACTTGGGTCAGGTGTTGTGAACTCTGGGAATTTGCCGTTTGCCCAGTTAAAGTTACCACCATCAACGATTAGACCACCAACACAAGCTGCATGACCATCTAAATATTTTGTTGTTGAATGTACTATGATATCTGCACCGTGTTCAAAAGGTCGGCAAAGGTGTGGCGTTGCGAATGTGTTGTCTATAATTAGTGGAATGCCTGCCTCGTGTGCAAGAGTGCTAATTTTTTCAAAGTCTAAAATCCCAAGAGCAGGATTTCCGATAGTTTCGCCATATACTGCTTTTGTATTTGGGAAGATGTATTTTTCTAAGTCTTCTAAAGGAAGATTTGGGTCAGCAAAGCTAAAAGAGATACCTAATTTTTTAAGTTGAGATTTGAATAAGTTTGATGTACCACCGTATAGGTTTGACATTGCTAATATGTGATCGCCTGCTGATGCAATGTTCAAAATAGACATCATAATTGCTGATTGTCCTGAAGATGTTGCGATTGCCCCAACGCCACCTTCAAGTATAGTAACTTTCTCTTCAAGTACGCCACAAGTTGGGTTGCTTATACGAGAGTACATATGTCCTGCTGCTTTAAGGTCAAATAAATCTGCGACTTGGTCTGCGTCGTCGTATTTGTAAGTAGTTGATTGTACAAGTGGTGCGATACGTGGCTCACCGTTTTCAGGTGTATAGCCTGCTTGCACACATTGTGTAGCTGTGTTCAAAGTTTTAATATCCATTTTATATCCCTCCAAGTTTTTAAAATTAAATTTAGTATAGTATTTTTGGGAGGGTAAGTCAAGAAAATTCTAGTGTGGGATAAGCTTTAAGTTGACATTTAGGAAATTTAGAAATATACTCAAAAAAAGTGAAAGGAGCAAAACAAATGAAAATATATGAACCAGATATATACAAAATAGAAAGAATAGGTGGAGAAGATAAGTTGTTAACATTACCACGTATTGAACACGCTTTGATAATTGGGACGTTGCATAGTATTATTAACATGAATATAAGTGACAAATATATAGTGTTTGCAGATTGCATTAGTATAAAGTTTGATGAGGAAAATATTTTTGTTCCAGACTTAACAGTTATAAAGAAAAGCAGCATTATTAAGGGAAAAGTTGAGGGGATGCCAAAACTTGTTGTTGAAGTGTGGTCGCTTAGTAACAAACCTGCTGAACGTGAAAAAAAGCTTGAGATATATGCGAGAAAAGGTATTCCACAATTTATTGAAATTGATTATTTAAAACGTGAAGTTGTATCTAATAAGCTGATTGATGGTGCTTATCAAATTGTTAAGAAAATAGATGTATACCCGTTATATGAGTATGAAATTGAAGACGTGCTTAATAAGGTTGATCATGGAATAACAATAGAGTGTGTCCAAATGAAAGTTGATATGCTTGATGTTTTTAATAACGATATCAAAAATTATATTCCATATAGATAGGGTTTTTCGCCCTATCTAATAGAAATGGAGGCCTCGCCGTTTTTATCAGTTGCCCTAACCTCAAGTATTAAAGTTGAATTTCGTTCAAATGGAAGTACAGCTTTTTCATTGGGGACAATAGTTACGATATCGCCTATTTGCTGATTGTTTTCATCGACAAGTCTAACGTCAATAGTCAACTTATCAACCATGCTTTTATTTTCAACTGTAAGCTTAGTTTGAAAAACTTTTATAGGGTAATCTCTAGTGAAGTACTCTGAACTATACCAGTTTGACGTAGTAATATCAAAACTACGTCCACCATTATAAAATACCCCGTATGGATTTGTGCCAAATAAGTTATACATAGTAAATAGCGTTAATATCAAAATAAGTAGAGAGCCAGACAATATAGTATAAATTTTTGAATATAAATTAGTTTTCATGTCTTATCCTTTCTGTAAAAAATATAATATAAAGCCTATTAGTGTGATGTGCACAGGATAAAAGGCATAAAAAAAGTATTTTAGATTTAGTTGCCCTCGTTGTCCGTTATAAAACAGTATAACTATGCACGGGACAATCATACAAACGATTTGCAACACCGTTAGCATATTACCAGCAGGTGTAAAAATGCTTGATAACAAAAATAAGTTTAACATTGTTAACACTTGGTTTATCCTGTTTTTGCGACAAAAATAATATCCAGAAATATATAAAACTCCCATCATACCATAGTCACTACCCATCATTTCAACAACGATACAACCAATAAGCACGACTAATGCTTGTATTAGAACCGATTTGTGAGCAACTTTTTTTATAACAATTAAAGTTAATAAGCCTACTAATAAAGTAAAAATTACGTTTTTAAAGCTACATATCAACAAAAATATAGGTTCTGAAAGTGAATAATAGCCCAGCAATACTACCTTGAAGGGTATTTCTGAAATTAGGGCAAAAATTAATAATGTTGCAACATATTTTTTTATATTTTTGGTGTGGCAAAAGCCCTCAACTATTAAAAAGCAAAATAAAGGGAAAGCTATTCGCCCAGTGCTTTTGCATAAAGTATAAAAGATAGATGACATTTCGCTTGAAAACAAATACTTGGATAAAACGTGTCCAATGTGGTCTATCAACATAGTAATGATAGCAATAAGTTTTATAGTATTGTTGGATATTGGGCTATTTTTTCGAACAGATAGTATTGTATTATTCATGTGTTAAATCCTTTCATGGGGGAAAAACACCCCCAATATTATTGTAAGTTTATTTCAAATGTATCAACAAACTTTGGAAGTTCGATAATATCAACAGTATGGTTAGCGATATATAAATGTAGAGTTACACTTGTTGCATCGTCTGCAATACCTGAAAGACCGATATAACCACCTCTGTTAGCTTGATACCAGTTGTTACCAGACACAGTAACCGCATTGCCAAAGTTATCCATACCAACAAAAGTAATGTTATGCTCAAATAAGCTAGAGTCATTCGGCGTATAGTATAACTTGGCTTTGTTATTATCAATAGTAAGATAATCAAAAGTTAAAAGGTTTTCCGTTGTGCCAAGTGTGTAATCCAGATCAACGGGATAAATATTTCCCTCAAATGGTGCAACCTCTGTATCAAAGTTAAAAGTCCAAGTGTCCACATAGTCTGTATAACTTATCTCAATATTAATTTCACCATCAAATTGTGCATCAATCTCGTACTCCATAATGTATGTACAAGTGTACTCGTCAATAATAATAAGCTCCCCATCAATTGCACCATAGTTATATTGTTCGTTGTTGATAAGGATATTTTCACGAAGCATTAAAGTGTTTAAGTCGAGTGGTGTAGTGGCTTGAAGGTGCGTAGTTGATATTAAAGTTGTTTTATCAAGCATAGCATCAGATACAGTGATATTTTCGACTGTTAAAGTTAAAGCATTATGCGTTGATTCAGGTTCACTTGCAAGTGATGTTATACCGACAGTTGTTGCACCGATAAGTCCTGCTAATAATAGTAGTTTTTTCATAGTTATAGTCTCCTTTGTAGTTGGTTTGTTGTTGTTTACAAATTTAGTATAGCAGGAGGTTATTAAGATGGACGAATACTATTTCTTAAGATTTCTTAATAAAAATTAAAAAAAGCATAGAGAAAAATCTCTACACTTTGTCAAAATTAAACTCTATGCCTGTTAGTTGTTCGGTTTTTTCAAAATACAGTTTTGCTATTTTTTTATCATGTGCTAATCTAGTTGACTTTCTAAGTATAGGTTGACCTTTAGATTGAATAAGCCCATCAGGTCCTTAAATAATAGTACTAATAGTATAATCTAGCGTATAAATATTATACTATTTATCAAGATTTCTTAATAGTTATGTAATTATAAAATTAACTTTTAATTTAGTGTTTTATAGTGTAAAATTAAAACTAAAAAACAAGAGGTGTAAAATTATGAAAGTAACCGTAAAAGTTCCAGCATCAACAGCAAATATCGGGTCAGGCGTTGACTGTTTAGGTATAGGATTATCAAAGTATTTAACAGTAGTTATGGAAGATAGTGAGCAGTTTGAAGTTATATTTAAAGAGGGTTTTTCGGGTGAGATACCACTACAAGACAACCTTGTGTATGAGGGAGCAAAAAGAATTTTTGACAAACAAGGAACAGAGTTTCCAACAGTGAAAATAACAATGTTTACAGACATTCCAGGTTCACGTGGTCTTGGAAGTAGTGCGAGTGCAATTGTGGCTGGGGTATATCTTGCGAATGCATGGCTTGGAGAGCCGTTTGACGAGCATGTGCTTATAGATGAAGCAACAGCTATTGAGGGACACCCAGACAATATTGTACCATGTGCAGTTGGCGGATTTACAATAGCTATGATGGATAAAGATGATGTTCACTATCATAAAATCGTTCCAAATAGAGATTTGCGTTTTGTGACAGCGATACCAGACTATGAGCTTTCAACTAAACTTGCAAGATCAGTTGTACCAACAGATTTTTCTCGTGCAGACCTTGTTGTACAACTACAACGAGCATGTTTTTTGGTTGGGGCAATTGCAAGCGGAGATTTGAGACAACTAGATATTTCAACAAAAGACTTAGTATTTACACCTGCTAGAAAAACACTTATACCAGGGTTTGACGATGTAACGGAAAATGCAACAAATGCTGGTGCGATGTGTGCAATGATATCGGGAGCAGGTCCAACGATTATTGCATTTGCCGTTGACAATGTGGAACAAATTAGACAGGCGATGGAAGATGGTTTTACAAAAAATAATATCAACTCAAATGTGGAGATACTTAAAGTTGATACGAAAGGTGCAATAGTTATAGTGGAAAGGTAGGAGCTATGGAAGCATATGATTACTATGAATACAAAACTGAAATAATAGATGGAAAAGAAGTAATGCTTGCGTCACCAACGGCAAAACATAACTATATAATTGGTGATTTATTTAGTATAGTTAAAAGAAAAATTGGTAATGAGTGTAGTGTATTTTGTGATAGTATGGATTTGGTTATAGATGAAGCAAACACATATATTCCAGATTTAACAGTATGCAAAAAAAGTGATATAACAGACGGGGCAAGGATTACAGGAACACCGAAATTTATACTTGAAGTGTGGTCAAAAGGGAACAAAGAAACTGAACGCACAAAGAAGATAGCACAATATGAACAAAAAGGTATAAAGCAGTTTTTAGAAATAGATTATGTAGAAAACTGGTTTAAGTTTCACAACTTGATTGAGGGAAAATTTGAATTACAAAATAGTGGAACGCTAACAAAGCCTCACTATATACAACTGGATTTCTTAGACTTTGAACTTGATGTATACGATTTAGTTCATAATTGTGGGGAAGAGACAAAACGATACCTTGATGCTGAAGTGGCTCTTAATGGCATGAAAATGTTTATAGATACTTGGAGTGATGAGGAAGTTAACGAAAAAACGGGAATACCTCTACAAATAATACAAAAAGTAAGGGGGACGCAGAATGGAAGCATATGATTACTATGAATACAAAATAGAAATAATAGACGGAAAAGAAGTTATGCAAGCATCGCCAACAGCATATCACAATGAAATAATTGTTAATTTAGCAAATATAGTAGATAGAAAGTTGCCAAATGAATGTAAAGTGTATACAGATAGTGTAGATTTCATATTAAATGAAAATAACACATATATCCCAGATTTAACAGTATGCAAAAAAAGTGATATAACAGACGGGGCAAGAATTACAGGAACACCGAAATTTATACTCGAAGTGTGGTCAAAAGGAAACAAAGAAACTGAACGCACAAAGAAGATAGCACAATATGAACAAAAAGGGATAAAGCAGTTTTTAGAAATAGATTATGTAGAAAACTGGTTTAAGTTTCACAACTTGATTGAGGGAAAATTTGAATTACAAAATAGTGGGGAACTAACAAAGCCTCACTATATACAACTGGATTTCTTAGACTTTGAACTTGATGTATACGATTTAGTTCATAATTGTGGGGAAGAGACAAAACGATACCTTGATGCTGAAGTGGCTCTTAATGGCATGAAAATGTTTATAGATACTTGGA
>LNZQ01000220.1 GCA_002007315.1 Epulopiscium sp. Nele67-Bin004 | reverse complement strand
TATAAATGTGAATGTTGTGGATTAGTTATAGACCGTGACTTAAATGCAAGTATAAATTTATCTAACTATTAGTACCTATCGATACTGGGGAAGTTAAGCCTGTGGAGAGTTATATCAAATGTTATTAAGGGGAAAGTGCTGAGGACAGACTCTATGAAGCAGGAAGATGCAAGACGAAAAACTTAATAGGTATAAGTCGCATCACAGTAGAAATATATAGATTATGTTAGATTTATATATATTTTTCGTATCGGGTATAGTGGTTTTTATTCATTTGCGTATGTATACATTACTTTGGTAGCAGGAATTATGGCAACAAGTGTTACTGTTGCTATATTTGGTAAAGAAAAAAAATCTCACAGCCAAGAGTTTATTTTTACAAAGCCTGTAAAACGCCAAACTATTTTTAAAGCAAAACTTTTTGCTATCCTAACAGCCATTATAATTTTTAATGTAGTCGTAATACCTATATCGTTATTTTGTTTTTTGAAATATGCAACTATAGATTTGAACGCAGTTCTAGCAACATTGTCAATTACTTTAAGTCAACTTGTTTTTATGGGAATATCTATCTTTATTGCAACATTTATACCAAAAATACGAACAACTACGACGATTTCGTCAATAGTTGGAGTATTCTCATTTATTATAGCAGTATTTGTTAATTCTTTAGCGATAAAATGGCTTGAATTTTTGTCGCCTTTACATTTTTTTGCTCCTAAATATATATTTAAGAGTGGGGGATATGACTTGAGTTTGGCAATATATGCAACTATAATTTTGGTTGCAAGTGTAGGGTTATCTGCTTTGCGATTTATAAATTCTGATTTATCAAAACTATGAGGTGGAATATGCAAATTTTGAAATATGAATTAAAAATAAGACTTAAACCTTTTATTTTATGGTGTATAGCTTTGATTTTATTGTTTGTTTCTGGCTCGATGGAGTTTGAGGGAATAGCAGGAGCAAATAGCGAAAGTATAAATGTTATATTAAATTATTATCCTCCAATAGTGTTAGCTTTGATGGGGATTACTGAGTCGATAGATTTTGTACATCTTGAGGGGTATGTGTGGGTGTTGGGGTATATGTCGACTGTAATTGCATCATTTTATGCTTTAACTCTAGGTTCAAGTGTCGTCAATAGAGAACTTATTGATAAAACTTTTGAATTTTTGTTTACAAAACCAAAAAAAAGAACATATATATTAAGTATTAAGGTATTGTCTGGGATTTTATATTTGACGGGTTTTTCATTACTAAATTTTACTTGCAGCTTATTTATGATGAATCCTCTTGATGCAAATATTGATATTAGTAATCTTATGTTTTTGAGTAGCGTAGGAACGTATGTTACTTCTCTAGTATTTTTTGTGATTGCTATTTGTATATCTATACTTGTAAAAAAACATGAACAGAGTAGTAAGATTATTAATTTATTTTTTCTTATAAGTTTTATATTAGGCGGAATTTATGATGTTGTAGATAATGCAAATATTTTGCGTATTTTTACACCTTTAAGATATTTTTTGTATAAAGATGCACAAGGTGGTAACATTAGTATTAGTTTTATATTGTTTTCAGGTATGATTATTATAGTGTTGATGACAATAGCTTATAGTTTTTTTAAGAAAAGAGATTTAACGGAAATATAATTAAGTATTAGATAAAGAGCTTAGGGAATTTTCTCTAGGCTCTTTTGTTGTGACATGTTATAATAAGCTTTTAAAAGGAGATATCAATTAGTAGACAAAAATATAGACAAAAGTCATCGCCTATTATATAATGTAGTCACTAAAAAATAAGATGATTATATTGGAGGTTTCAGGTGTATAAAAAAGCTTATAAAATAGAGATCATTCCCACATTAGAACAAAAAGAAAAAATAAATAAAACAATAGGGGTATGTAGGTTTATATATAATTTTTATTTATCTCACAACATAGAAACTTATGAGATAAACAAAGGTTTTATAACAGGATACGATTTTTCTAAATGGCTAAATAACGAATTTTTACCTAACAATAAAAAATACAGTTGGATAAAAGAAGTATCTAGCAAAGCCGTTAAGCAAGCTATTATGAATGGTCATAAAGCTTTTAACAAGTTTTTTGCTAAAGAAGCTGATTTTCCAAAGTTCAAGAAGAAAAATAAATCAGATGTTAAAGCATACTTTCCTAAAAATAATGAAACAGACTGGGCGATAGAAAGGCACAAAGTAAAAATACCTACTCTTGGCTGGGTAAGGTTTAAAGAATATGGATACTGCCCTGTAAATAGTATAATAAAAAGTGGGACAGTAAGCAAAAAAGCTGATAGATATTATGTTTCAATTTTAGTGGAAGAGCCTGAAAATAAACCATCAAAAAGTAATAGCGATGGAGTAGGAATAGACCTAGGCTTAAAAGATTTTGTAATATGTAGTAATGGTGATGTTTATAAAAATATAAATAAAACTACTCGCATAAAAAAAGCAGAAAAAAGGTTAAAACGAGAACAACGCAAACTATCAAGAAAATATGATAGTTTGAAAAAATCAAATAATAAAAAAGGAGGGGCTACTCGTCAAAATATACAAAAACAAGTCATTAAAGTACAAAAAGCACATCAAACCTTAAACAATATAAGAACTGATTATATAAATAAAGTGATAAATAAGATAGTAAAAACCAAGCCATCTTATATAGCTTTAGAAGACTTAAACGTAAAAGGAATGATGAAAAATAAGCATTTAAGCAAAGCTGTAGCAAATCAAAGATTTTCAGAATTTAGAACTAAAACTGAAAATAAATGTAAGCGTCATAATATAGAGTTAAGGATAATAGATAGATGGCATCCATCATCAAAGTTATGTAGTTGTTGTGGAAACAAAAAAATAGATTTAAAATTAAGCGACAGAACATATAAGTGCGATAACTGTAACACTATATTAGATAGAGATTTGAATGCAAGCTATAACTTGAAAAATGCTAAAAAATATAAGATAGCTTAACGAAACAAGCACTTATATATGTACGGATGGCTAGTTCGGAATTTAAGCCTTTGGAGAACTATATCAAATTAAAGTAGCGAGAAAGTGGCAAAATAAGGTTCGGTGAAAAAGGAAAAATCTCAATATGTATACATTTGAACATATTTTGAGTAGCAGTTGATATTTATGTATTTGAATACACTATCTGGATTTGAAAATTTTTTGGAGCTATTCAAGGGAGATATATTTATTGATAAATCTATGATAATAGATATATTAAATAATAGATTGCACACAAAGCATAAATATATTTATATCACACGCCCTAGACGTTTTGGCAAGTCGGAAATAACATTTTTAATAGAAAGTTATTATAGCAAAGCGATTGATAGCAAAGATATTTTTGATAAACTAAAAATTAGCTATACAAAAAGCTATATAAACAACTTAAATAAATATAACGTTATAAAAATAGATTTTTCAGAAATAGACGAAGATGCAACATATAGCGAATATATAGGACGAATAAAATCATATTTGATAAGTGATTTAGAAAAAAATTATTCTCATATAGAGTTTGATAATTATAAAAATTTATCAGACAAGTTTTTAGCAACAGGAGATAAGTTTATATTTATATTTGATGAGTGGGATTTTATATTTAATAAAAGTTTGTACGTTGATAAACAAGAAAGTTTTTTAGAGTTTTTGAGAAATCTATTAAAAGGTAGGTCATATGTCACTTTGTGTTATATGACAGGGATATTGCCAATAAAAAAACATTCGTCGGGTTCAGCATTAAACATGTTTGAAGAATATACATTGCTAGATGATGGCATATTTGAAGAATATTTTGGATTTACTGAGGAAGAAGTAAGGGGTTTATGTCAAGCAAACGATATGGATTATGAAAGTTTGGAAAGTTGGTATAATGGTTATAAAATGGAGAGTGGGATAAAAATATTTAACCCTAGAAGTGTTAGTATTGCACTTACAAAAAAGAAATGTAAAAGTTATTGGGTGAACACTGGGGCGATGAATGAGGTACTGGAATATTTGGAGATAGACCCAACAGGGGTTAGAGATGATGTGCTAAGAATGGTAAATAATGAAGAAGTTGAAGTGTATGATATAGAAGATTTTAGGGCAGGGCAACAGTTGCCACAAAGTAAAGAAGAAATATATTCAGCTATGATTACACTAGGATTTTTGACATATGCAGACTATATGGTTAGTATTCCAAACAAAGAGTTGATGCAACAATTTGAAAAGGCGTTAAGAAGTAAAAGTTTTGGAAAAACAGCAGAATTATTTGCAGAGTCAAGACTTATGCTAAAAGCAACGTTGTCAAAAGACGTGGAAACGATGGCTAAAATACTTCACAACATTCATAATAGGGAGATAACTTTGTATGACTATAATCATGAAAATGGATTAAGTAGCGTTGTAAGTTTGGCGTATTTGTCAGCAAGAGATAAATATATAATCAAAAAAGAAGAACATAGTGGAAAAGGTAGGGCAGATTTTATTTTTCATCCGATATCATCAAAAGATATACCGATTATTATAGAACTTAAACGCAACGAGGGAACTCAGACTGCTATAAACCAAATACTAGAGAGGGAATACGCAACAGAGGTGTTTGAAAGATACAAAAGAAATATACTAATAGTTGGGATTGATTATACAAAAGACAAAGACCATAGTTGTCAAGTGATTGAATTGGAGTATATGGAGTGGAGGTGACATTTATGTATTTGAATACATTGTCTGGATTTGAAAATTTTAATAGATTGTTAGAGAACTATATATTTATCGATAAGTCGATGATATTAGATATATTAAATACAAGGCTTAATAAAACTAACAGTTGGATTTGTATCACACGACCTAGACGTTTTGGCAAGTCAGAAATAACATTTTTGATAGAAAGTTATTATAGCAAAGCGATTGATAGCAAAGATATTTTTGATAAACTAAAAATTAGCTATACAAAAAGCTATATAAACAATTTAAATAAATATAACGTTATAAAAATAGATTTTTCTGATGTAGACGAAGATGCAACATATAGCGAATATATAGGACGAATAAAATCATATTTGATAAGTGATTTAGAAAAAAATTATCCTCATATAGAGTTTGATAATTATAAAAATTTATCAGACAAGTTTTTAGCAACAGGAGATAAGTTTATATTTATATTTGATGAGTGGGATTTTATATTTAATAAAGGATTGTATGTTGATAAACAAGAAAGTTTTTTAGAGTTTTTGCGAAATCTATTAAAAGGTAGGTCATATGTCACTTTGTGTTATATGACGGGGATATTGCCAATAAAAAAACATTCGTCGGGTTCAGCATTAAACATGTTTGAAGAATATACATTGCTAGATGATGGTATATTTGAAGAATATTTTGGATTTACTGAGGAAGAAGTAAAGGGTTTATGTCAAGCAAACGATATGGATTATGAAAGTTTGGAAAGTTGGTATAATGGTTATAAAATGGAGAGTGGAATAAAAATATTTAACCCTAGAAGTGTTAGTATTGCACTTACAAAAAAGAAATGTAAAAGTTATTGGGTGAACACTGGGGCGATGAATGAGGTACTGGAGTATTTGGAGATAGACCCAGCAGGGGTTAGAGATGATGTGTTAAGAATGATAAATAATGAAGAAGTTGAAGTGTATGATATAGAAGATTTTAGGGCAGGGCAACAGTTGCCACAAAGTAAAGAAGAAATATATTCGGCTATGATTACACTAGGATTTTTAACATATGCAGACTATATGGTTAGTATTCCGAACAAAGAGCTAATGCAACAATTTGAAAAGGCGTTAAGAAGTAAAAGTTTTGGAAAAACAGCAGAATTATTTGCAGAGTCAAGACTTATGCTAAAAGCAACGTTGTCAAAAGACGTAGAAACGATGGCTAAAATACTTTACAACATTCATAACAGGGAGATAACTTTGTATGACTATAATCATGAAAATGGATTAAGTAGCGTTGTAAGTTTGGCGTATTGGTCAGCAAGAGATAAATATATAATCAAAAAAGAAGAACATAGCGGAAAAGGGAGGGCAGATTTTATTTTTCACCCGATATCATCAAAAGATATACCGGTTATTATAGAACTTAAACGCAACGAAGGAACTCAGACTGCTATAAACCAAATACTAGAGAGGGAATATGCAACAGAGGTGTTTGAAAGATACAAAAGAAATATATTAATAGTTGGGATTGATTATACAAAAGACAAAGACCATAGTTGTCAAGTGATAGAGTTGGAGTATAATAAAAGAGCTTAGAGGGATTTTCTCTAGGCTCTTTTTCTTAATATCTTTTTACCAGCTAGTTAGTATATGTGTTTTCTATACCCATCCTGTCTAAATTTGAATATATAAGTATTATTTAATAAAGCTAAAAGTATGTGCTGTGCAAGTAAGTGGAATAGCATTAGTATTTAATATCATAACTCTATATTCGACTCCAGAACTTGCATTAGTTGTTGTGAACGTATCGTCTGTGCTACGTTCAGGACTTGTATACTTGTAACCATCGCTCCCTATAACCATATATTTGTATGTTCCAGTAACATCCATAATTCTAGTAGTAAAGGAATTATGGTCAGTTCCAAAAAATTTATCCACCTTAAAATCTATATCATAGTATTCTCCAGCTGGAAGCTTAAGGTATACTAGTTCATCGACTACTATTGGTGCAACTCCATTTGAGTCTTCATGTTGCTCAAAATCCTCAATGATTGTATACGTTCCATTTACGCTATTTTCAGAAACGATAGAAGGTAAACTAATCATATCTGTAGCTATACTTGTTGTTTCGGTGAAATCTGTAGCAAACGTTGTATTAGGTATACTAGTTGCAAGTAAAGATAGCCCTAATATAGAATACATTAATTTTGTTCTTGTTTTCATTGAATTAAGTTTTAACATTTCAGTTAACTCCTCTCTAATTTGTACAATAATATATTAGACAAACACCAAATGTTGTTTGGCTTATCTACTTAAAAGTATATATCATTTATCAAACTAACAACACACAAACTGAGGATAAAATAAACGAATATTTTGTACCGTAGATGGTATGTTGTTTTGAAAAAAATATGATATAATATGCATAACTACACATTATTACACATTAAAGGAGAAAATCATGAAAACAAACAAACTAAAAGTACTTATTTCAATCTTATCTATTAACATGGCAATTATTTCTATAGTAGCAAGCTATTCAAGTTGTTATATTTCCTCACAAACTGATGCTATACTTCCTATCCATGATTGGATAAGGGAAATATAAAAGCATCTAGTAAAATAAAAAATGAATAAAATGCTGATTAGGATTTAATTTTTCCAGCTGTTCTATTACAAGTTGTTTTCCATAATTATTTCTAAGTATATCGCTAAACATATACGAAGTTTTTAAAAGTTTTAAGCAATATTCAATTTCTGAAGGGGTTAGTTCAACCCCTTGTTGTTTTTTTTCTTCAATAATATTCCAAAATTTGCCGTATATGTCACGATTTATATGCTCAAGAATAACATTATCTAATTGTTCCTCAATAAGCGTATTGTTAATAGCATTTGACTCTAAAAAATTATGCTGATTTCCTAGTAGGCTAGAAATCTGAGAAAACACAAAACAATAAGAATCCAAGTGGTTCAGGTAAAACTCTTTATCTTGAAAATATAACTCTACCATTTCAATCCATTTATTTAATTCCGTTATATCACCCAGTTTATTTAAGTTATAAATGATAACTCCTATCAAACGAAGTTCTTCCCAAGAGAAATATTTATATTTTTTATCGTATACATTTGTGGTAGGTATAGTAATACCCAATATATTTTTAAGTTCTTGCACATATTCTGCACTATTTTCTGGGCTTATTCTGTTATTTACACATAGCTCTCTATAAAGTATACATTGTAAATTAAGCTTATTAGTCATATCTAATTTTTCTTGAAATTGCTCTAAATATTCTTGACATTCTATTATGCTATTCATACGTAATGTTTGTGTAACTTTATCAGATAGTATAAACGTTTCGTTATCTACAAATGGGATAGTATCGCTATACAAATCTCCCGTAAAATTAAGTTTTTTCAATAACTTAGAAAGTATTTTAGGATTAGGGCGTTTAGTTTTGCCATTTTCTAATCTTGACAAAGTTTTAAATTCACAAATTCCGTCTGCAAGGTGTTCTTGCGTGTATCCAAACATTATACGTCTGTGTTTAATAACACTATTAATCAAATGGACCCCTGTTAAGCCAAACATTTTAAGAAATATATATTTGTCATTGTTGATATCAACATTATATCCAACATAAAATTCAGTTAAAACATTACGCCAAGCTTTAAGTTGATAATATTCATCATTTTTAAGATTATATATTTCTAAAAGGTGTAATTTTATTTTGAGTAAACTAGTTAAATAATTAAATTTATTAGTTGTTCTTAAACAATTAATGACATCGTTACAGATATCCAAAAGTTCTTTATACTTATTTTTTTCCAGCAATATATCAGCTAAATTGCAAACAATTTTTGGGGCAAATAAAGCTTTAGTTTTTGGAGATTTATTATTAACGTAATTTAAAAGTTCCATATAAAGAGTGTATGCCGGTTCTGTATCCAAAAATTTAGTGTATTTAATTATCAAATAAATTTCAAAATAACTCAGCAATAATTGTTCAAATGGCAATACATTAAAATCTGGCACAGTTGATTTAATAATATTAAAATAAAACTTTTCTAAAGACACATTGATAGGTATAATAGCATGTTCGACATTATTTTCAATTAAGCAAGCAATAAAATAATCATAAAATTGATTATATAAATTGTTATCACCAATTAGTTGTTTATATTTTTGTATAGACAAGATGGCTGTATTATATTGTTGTTTATGTATATACAAAGCTATTTGTTTTCTTAGGCTAAGTATATTATATTCTTCTGACGTGCTAAAATACTCAAATATATCTCTCGTAGCATCAAGTCGTTGAAGTATTGTGTCCATAACAATTTTTTTGGGAAACATTTTAAGTGCCTCAACTTTCGCAAGTTCATTATAATAGAATACCCCTGCCCCTAGTTGATCACGGGATACGCCTTGTTGATTTCTAATGTAATCTATATATTTATGAATAGACATAAGTTTCTCCTTCTGTAAGTTTGTATATCTTATTATAACAGGCTATAGTTGAACCACCTGTTGGTAATTATTGCCACAAGCCTCCAAAAATTTTTGTTAAAAATTTTTCAAACTTAAGGTTAATTTAAGGTTACTACCCTATACTATGAAACATAAGAAACAAACGAAACACAGAAAGGAAAGATTCATATGACTATCAGTTCAAGTTCAAGCTACTGGTATGCTCAAAGCTACGCTAGTAGTTTAACTACATCAACAAGCTCAACAAGCTTTTCAAGCTTAAGTGACAGTGCTAGTTTGTTAGGAAGCACTGAAGGTACAGAGGAAGCACAAGGTACACCACCGCCTCCACCACCACCTCCACCATCATCTGGTGAAGATTCAGGAAGCAACTTATCTGACTCACAAGGTTTCTTGTCATCACAAAGCTGGGTAACACTAGATTCTTTGTTAGCTGCTGAAGAAGAAGCTGCCGAAGAAACAACAACTTTAACTGGTGCAGAAATTATATACGAACCTGAAATACTATCTGAAGAAGTATTAGAATTATTAGGTATACCAGCATAATTTGCACCAATGGGGAATTTATTTAAGGAAAGAAAGGGGATTTTGAAATGACAATTAGTGGAAGTACAAGTTCGTTGTATACATCGTATACGCAATCAACACAAAGTATTGATTATTTAACTAATACTCAAGAAGTTGATGAAACAGAAGAGTCAGAGGGGGTCAAAGGACCTAAAGGGAACCAACCACCACCACCTCCACCACCACCTCCATCAACTACTGAAACTGAAACAGATACTGATGACTCTAGTAGTTATGTACTAGATGATAGCACTCTTTCAACAGCACAAGGTGTATTATCTTCAAATAGCTCAACAAGCCTTGAGTCTTTGATGGAAAGTGCAGAGTCAACAGAAGAAACAACGTTAGAAATGATTTTAGAATCAATTGAAGAAACACAAGAAGCAGAAGAAGAAGCTGCAGAAGAAGTGTCTGTAACTAATAACTTGATGGCACAAGCTATTAGCCAATACACAACTTCAGTTGGTACTGCAAGTTTTAGCTCAAGCGAGTGGGCTATATAGTTAGTACTGCAAAATGTAACATTTTATAATTTTTTATTATTCGTAATTACTCCTATTCTATAAATAGAAGACCAGTGGAATTTGGCGCCACTGGTCTTTGTGCTATTTATTCGGCTAAAAGCAATAACACTTCACGTATAACTTTGCAAGCTACAGCAGTTGATACACCGCTTGTATCATAGTGTGGCGACAATTCAACGATATCTGCCCCAACAAAATTTATTTCTTTTAACGACGTTAGAGCGTCAAGTAGTTCTTTCATTTGTATCCCGCCTGGTTCTGGAGTACCTGTTCCACTAAATATAGATGGATCAAGCACATCAAGGTCAATTGTTAGATACACGGGCTTATTTTTAAGCTTTGGTATAACGTCGCTTAAAGTGTCTGTATCAAACTTATTTAGGTGCGTGTGTGATTTTGCCCACTCAAATTCTTCTTTTGTGCCAGAGCGTATCCCAAACTGAAATATGCGTCCATCTCCAAGCAGGTCCCACCCACGTCTAATAACTGTTGCATGCGAAAGCTTTTCGCCCATATAGTCTTCACGCAAATCTGTATGAGCATCAAAATGTATAATATGCAAATCTGGATATTTTTTTGCCACTGCCTCAAATGCAGGTAAACTAACAAGGTGTTCTCCGCCTATCATAAGTGGTTTTTTATTATTTTCAACTATCGTACTAATATTTTTTCTAATTGCATCAAGAACTTTTTCTGTATTTCCAAATGGAAATTCAATATCCCCGATATCAGCAATTTTATAATCTTCAAGGTCAAGGTCAAGATATGGTGAATACGTTTCAAGACCATATGAGTCTATGCGGATTTGGTTTGGTGCAAACCTTGTCCCAGGTCTAAAAGAAGTTGTCCCATCAAATGGTGCACCGACAATTATTATGTCGGCATCACCAAAATCCGTATCACAACCTATAAAACTATGAGATTGATACGTATTAAGCATTTTCAAGTCCTTCCCTTACATAAGTTGGCAACATAAAGCACCCAACATGTAAATCTGTGTTATAGTATTTTGTTTTGATTCCTAGCGAGTTCCACCAATCTGCTTTTAAGTCTTTGATAGGGTCGTATTTCTTTGAGGCGAACCCAAACAACCAATGTCCAGATGGGTAAGTTGGCATGTGGAATTGATAAACTTTTGCTACTGGGAAAGTTTCTTTTATTTTTGAGTGAGAACGTTTCATCTCGTGTGCATACGTGTCGTAGTATGGGCTTTCATGTTGGTTGATTAATATACCGTCGTCGCTTAACACTCGTTTGCAGTTGTTATAAAATGCGTAAGTGAACAACCCTTCCCCTGGACCAATAGGGTCTGTTGAGTCAACTAATATTAGGTCATAGCTACCGTCTTGGGCATCTTGAACAAACTGTAATCCGTCAACGAAGTGTAGTGTTAGACGTGGGTCGTTATCAAGTTTTGACGCTGTAATTGGCAGATATTTTTGGCAAAGACGAACAACTCGCTCATCAATTTCAACCATATCCACATGTTTAACGTGCTCGTATCTAAGAACTTCACGTGCCGTTCCACCGTCACCACCGCCAATGATAAGCACTCGTTCTATATTTGGGTTAACAGCCATAGAAACGTGCGTAATCATGTCGTGGTAAATAAACTCATCTTTTTCCGTAACCATCATTAGTCCATCAAGCGTAAAAAATGTTCCAAATGTGTTGCTTCTGAAGAAGTCTATTTCTTGAAATTCACTTTTTTCAGTGTGAATATGCTCATTTACTTGAATTGAAAATTTTGTATCGTCTTGGTGATTTTCTGTGTACCATAAATCCATTGGTGAATCCTCCGCATCTTTATCAATAATTGAAATTTTATTTTCATCTTGTGTATCTTTTAGTATAAGAATTTTTTCTGATTGCAAATATAAATAGTGGTCTATTATTTGCTTAGTAATTTGTTCGCCAGGAATAATTATAGGTATCCCTGGTGGATAAATCATAACTGATTCACCACAAATATAGCCTAAAGCATCTTGTATATCAACAGTTTTCTTTGCATGGCAATACGCCTCCCTAGGCGTCATTACTGTTTTAGGTTTTATTGGCTCTATACAAAGAGGTGGTGCGTTTTTGTTTGACTCATAAAAGCGTCTGCTTATATCAGCAAGTGCGTTTATAAGTGTATCAACTGTTGCCTTAGTGTCGCCAAAGCTTATAATCGCAAGTATAACGTATGGTTCGGCAAGTTCAATTTGAATGTTATACTCTTTGCCAAGCATATCATATATATTAAAGCCTGAAAGACCAACGTCTTTAACACATATAACAAGCTTTAAGTCATCATAGTCATACACGCCTTCGCCATCTATATATGTTTCTTTTGATATACAATTAAAGCCGTTTATAGCGTTGATTTTTTGTCTAGCATACGCTGAAAGCTCGTACAATTTTTCAAGACGTGCGTCACCCTCGGTCATAAGTTGTTTTCGTGCTGCGTCAATTGAGCACATAAGTAAATATGACGCTGACGTTGTTTGCAACAAGTTTATAGTGGCACGAACTTCGTCTTTGCTTATTAGACCTTCATTGTGGAACAAGACAGACGATTGCGTTAACGCACCACCTGTTTTATGCATACTTGTCGTAATTAGGTCAGCACCAACAGCAGTTCCACTTATAGGGGTGTGCTTATTGAACCCAAAATGTGCACCATGGGCTTGGTCAACAAGAACTTTTATGCCTCGTTCGTGACATATATTCACAATTTCTTTTATGTCAGGGGTTACCCCAAAATAAGTTGAGTGAATTACTAAAATTGCTTTAATATCGTTGTTTAAGTCGATAGCATGTTTTACTGATTTAGGTGTTATAGCATTTGCAATCCCTAAATTTGTGTCAAGCTCGGTATTGACAAAAACAGGCTTTGCTCCCGATAAAATTAGGGCATTAATTGCCGATTTATGAACATTTCGTGGCAACAAAATTTTGTCACCACTTTTAATCGCACTCATAACCATATATTGAATACCAGATGTTGAGCCATTTACTAACATAAATGCATTATCACATTGATAGGCATCGGCAAGAAGTTCCTCCGCCTCTTTTATAATAGTTGTAGGATGCGACAAATTGTCCACAAACGGGGAGGAGTTGATGTCCATTTTTAGAACTAACTCTCCCCACATATCCTTAAGTATATCTATGCCACCACCCATCTTGTGTCCTGGAACATCAAAACATGTCATATTTTTTTGTGCATAGTTGTATACTCCTTCTAGGAGTGGTGCTTTAGAATGTTTCATTATCTATCGAAAACATAGCACTAGCAACATTTGTGCCGTAGAAGATTTCGTCCATTTCTTTTTTAACTTTTTTTGCTATTTCGTTGCGTGTTCCAGGGTGAAGCATATCTTTTGTGTATCCAAACAAATAGTTGTCTAAGTCAAATGCTTTAAGCTTACATTTTGTGTGGAAAATATTTTCTTGATATACGTTTACATCTATCATGTTGTATAGATTTCTAACAGAATCTGGAATATAATTTTGGATTGAATTTACTTCATGATCCATAAAAATTTTGCGTCCTGTAATGTCACGAGTAAATCCACGAACTCTGTAATCAAGAGTCATGATGTCTGCGTCAAAACAGTGTATTAAGTAGTTTAGAGCTTTCAGTGGTGAAATTTCTCCACAAGTTGAAACATCAATGTCAGCTCTAAATGTGCTTATACCTTCGTATGGGTGATACTCTGGGTATGTGTGTACAGTGATGTGGCTTTTGTCAAGGTGAGCAACAACTGTGTCTGGCAGTGGTCCTGGTGATGCAGAGTGAACCTCAAGACTTTGTTTTTGTTCATTAACTGGACCTTCTGAAACAAGTATTGTAACGCTTGCACCTTGTGGGTCATAATCTTGTTTTGCGATGTTTAATACGTTTGCACCAATAATTTGTGTAACGGTTGTAAGTATATGCGTAAGTCTATCAGCGTTATATTGCTCATCGATATATTCGATGTACGCCGTTCTGTCCGCCTCGGTTTTTGTATAACAAATGTCATACATATTGAAACTTAGTGTTTTTGTTAAATTGTTAAAGCCATGTAGTTTTAGTTTTGAACTATCCACTGTCTTTTTTCTCCCTTCGTTTATACAAAATTTGATAAGTATACAAAACGATTATAAACAATAATATTTGCATTTGCAACGCTTAGTGCATAATTAAAGTAGTTTATTCATAGTTTACCCACTTTATGAGCTGTCTAAACTAAAATATTTTGTTTATTTACTCTTGCCATTTTTACTCACATTTTGTATACTATAGGATAAAGGATAAAGGAGTGAGCGTCAACATGAGTTTATTAATATTTGGCATTACAATGGTTTTAATTTTATCCAATATTTTTGTATGGTACATATCCATATTATTAAAGAAGCGTGGCTATAAACTAAATGATAAATTTTATCTAGTCATTATAAATGGACTGACGCTACTTTTTAGCGTTGGTTTGGGGGTATATATATCACATATAGCCGTTTAAATATTTGCGTTAGAGGAAAGGGGACTTGAGATGCCCAAATTAATGTCTGTTTTAGAAAAATATAGCATAATTGAAAAAAGCCCTACAACTGAAAAATCTGCAAAGCCTGAAAAACCAGACCAAATAGAGGTTATTGTAGTGGACAAACAACCTACGCCTAATGTGGAGCACTCTGCAAACGAATTTGCAAATAAAACAATAGGAGATTCTATGAACAACAACTCACTCAATACCGACCTTGTGGCACTAACAATAGATGAATTATATACACAATATAATTTGATGCAAGAACCAGTACAACAAACAGTATTTTTCCTTGAAAATTTGATGCAAGCTTTGCCAAATGAATTGCCTGAATTTGTCAAAAAATCAACATTAAGCAATATTTTGCTTGCCTCAGCAGTTGATTTAGATAGTTTGGTAAATGATGGGGAACAACGACAGCAAGTTTTGCAACAATATATTGAAGGCTACGAAAATACTCTGGGGGCAGAAATTGACGATTTATATAATCAAATTTCTAAATACAATGAAATGATTGCACAATGCCAAAATGCAATCAAGTCAAAACAAGAAGTTCTAAAAGAACAAAGCAAAACTATTGATACCGAAACACAACGAATTAGCAATATAATAGAATTCTGTAAACAATAAGGATTAAATATGATGGACAAAAAAACAGTGGGAACTATACCGTGGAAAAGACTTGCAGGGCAGGCGGTAATATGCATATTTGGAACTTATATAGGTATTATATTCGCCAACCCAGATGATAACGGGGCTTATCTAAGCAACACGTATATCAACGGAATAAACGTGGAGGGATGGCGTTATGATACAAGTCTTAATATAATAGACACATTTGCTAACAATACATTATCTGTCAGGTATCAAGATAGTATATTGGAACTCAATGTGCAAGATATATTGCTGGCATACGATGAAAGTGTTTATTTGGAGCAGATTTATGAAATGCAACAGCAATATTCAACACTAACCAAAGTGACAAAATATTTGCTTGGTGTAGAAGATAAATACCAACTGCCAATTATGGGGAACGAGCAACTAATATATGAGTACATAACAAAAATGGAAAGTATAGTATATCAAGATATGGTGGATGCGACAATACAAATTACAGATGAAAATATAGTTATAACGTCCCACCAAAACAACCTCACACTAGATACACAATCGTTAGTTGATACAATTATTAAAAATATGGCTGTATACAACTTTGCCACTATTGATATAACCCCGTTTGTGCAAGAAACAGAGCCTGCGGTAACAGATACGGCGTTACAAGACGTTGATACGTTGTTAGTTTCGATTAGAACTGCTATCGTACCAGATAGTGATGAGGCTATAAATCTTGAAATTGCATCTTCAAATATAAATAGTTTGTTGGTTATGCCAGATGAACAGTTTAGTTATCAAGATGTTCTTGGAGAAATTGGCGATGAATATTTGATTGGTGGAGGTATAATTGGCGGTAAAACAACCCTTATGCGAGGTGGCGGTATAGGGCAACTTTCATCAACGTTATATATTGCGATATTGGAACTTGGTTTATATGCAACTGAGCGATATTCAAACTCAACCCCAGTAACGTATGTGCCGCTGGGGCTTGATGCCTCGTTTAGTAGCAATTTGCTTGATTTTAGGTTTATTAACACGTTGCCATATCCAATAGTAATTGACGCATATACTCAAGACGATCAACTTGTGGTTGACATATACTCAAATAATTCTCTTGATAATGTTAAGTATGTGCTTGAAAGTGAAATTCTTGAGGTGTATCCAATACCAACGCAGTATACGTCATCTTTTGTGCAAGCAGCATCAGGTGAATTGATAGATGAGGGCAAAGAAGGGTATAGAGTTCAAGTTATTAGGAAAAAATATGTAGATGGCGAACTTGAGTCAGAAGAAGTTATATCAACCACAACGTATTCACCACAACCGAGAATATACAATATATCATAATTGGAGGTATTTGCAATGTTTGCTCAAAGAATAGAAAAAGCACAGCAAGAAGAGCGTGAGTTGCAGGGGAAAGATAGAATCATTGTTGCTATAAGGTTATTTGTGGCGGTGGCAATTGCATTTTTGATATATAGAGGGATCACAGAGGAACTAGGGCTTTATGCATGGCTTACAGGTGGAGCAGTGGCAGTATTTATTGGTATTGTAGTAATTCATTCAAAACTAAGAAAAGATATAGGTTTACTTAGATTGTATCAAGAAGTAAACAAAGATTATATAAGACGACAAACCGACGAATGGCATGTGTTTGAAGATAGCGGAACTGACCTTGCAGACAGTTTGCACCCGTACGCCTATGACCTTGACATCGTGGGTGAATTTTCGTTGTTCAAAAAGATAAACGTTGCACACACCTACTTAGGACGAAAAAAGTTAGGTGATTTTTTGTTACAACCAGATAAGTCAACTATAAATCAAAGGAAACAAGCGGTTGAGGATTTGTCGGGTAAAATTGACTTTGTGCAAAAGTTGCAAGTTATTTTTAGGGATAATAAAGGTGTGGCAGATGACACATCAAAGTGGGCATCACCCGAAAAAGTGGAGATGCCAAACTATTTAAATATAGTTGCAACAATTATGCCTATAATAAATATAACAACGATAGTTGGAGGTTATATAACATCAAATCCAACACTTATGTTGATAGGGCTTATATGTGTTGGTGTATGTTTGTCAGCTAGAATGTTGCTACTTGCACATATATCGCACCAACTTGAAGTATTGCGTACTATTTCATATCAAATTGAGCCGTATATAAAAGCATTTAAGCTTATAGAAGATGAACAATTTGGGTCAGAATATTTGGCTAATAAGTGTAAGAGTATTATAGGGGGCGATGATGGTATTTTGTTGTCGCTACAAAGACTGGAAAAAATAGCATCTTTTGCAACTATAAGTCAACAACCTATGCTTGCATTACCTTTAAATGGTCTATTGATATGGGATTTTTGGGTTATGAAATTTTGTATAGATTGGCGAAGTGAACATGGAACGTCTGTTGAAAAAGCATTGGAGCTTGTTGCAGAATTTGAGGCATTAGGAAGCTTGGCTACACTTAGTTTTGTAGAAGATGCACGTATATTTGGAGAGGTAAATCCTCAGAAGGTGATACAAGGAAGCGAACTTGCACACCCCTTAATAATGAAAGAAAAGCGAATTGCTAATACATTTAAAATGGATGACGAAATTTTTATTATAACAGGCTCAAATATGTCTGGTAAGACAACATTTTTGAGAACAATAGGTATAAACTTGGTCATGATGTATGCAGGAGCTCCTATATGCGGAAAGTCATTTAAAGGATGCATTGTTGATGTTCATACTTCTATGCGTACAAGTGATAGCTTGGGTCAACACACGTCAACATTTCATGCAGAAATTAATCGTATAAAACTATTGCTTGATGCAACCAAATCTGGAGCAACAATTTTATTTTTAATAGATGAAATTTTTAGAGGTACAAATTCTCGTGATAGAATTAGTGGTGCAAAAGGAATAATTACAGCACTAAAGCAAGGTGGGGCAATTGGTGCTATAACAACTCATGACCTAGAAATGTGTGTTTTGGGTGAACAAGATGGTATTGTAAATTATCATTTTACAGACTTTTTTGATAACAAGCAAATGTATTTTGATTACAAAATAAAAGATGGAGTTGCAACAAAAACTAATGCAAAATATCTGATGAAAATGATAGGTATTGAAGTAATTGAGTAGTTGTCCAAAAGTTATTGACTTGGTTGTAAATATACAATATAATCAAATAATGGGAGGGATACAATATGCTAAAAGTAAAAACAGTATGTGGAAGTGGAATGGCATCAAGTGTGCTTATCAAATTAAAAATTGATAAAGTATTCAAAAGTTTAGGTATTGAGGCAGAACTTGACCATTGCACAGTAGAAGAAGCGAGAGAGCAACTTGATGAGATTGATGTGATTTTTTGTGAAGAGGCTTTAAGCGGGCATTTTACTGAGATTGAACAACAGGGTAAAACAGTAATCGGACTTGAAAACATATTATCACAAGCAGAGATTGAAGCAAAAGTACAAGAAAAAATTGTGAATAGATAATAAAAAGGGACTGTCGTTTTTTTCGATAGTCCCTTTTTTAGAATTATATTTTAATTACTTGAACACCAAGATTAATAAATGATTGTTCATCATTAACAGGGCATAGTGAGTCGGTAATAATATGAGTTATGTCAGTAGCAGGGGCTGATATAAAGTTACATTCGTTTCCGAATTTGCTACTATCAGTTAGAACAACTTTTTCACCTCCACATCTATCCAAAAACATTTTATTTATCCGTGCTTCTTGGAATATTGTAGTTCCAAGACCATTTTGAGCACTCAAGCCGCCCACCCCTAAAAAACATTTATTTGCGGTGATATGTGATAACATATCTGTTGCAAAATGTCCAACAATAGATTTTTTTTCAGGTAAAACCATACCTCCTAACACAATAAGTTCTATATTTCGACCTAGTTCGTA
This sequence comes from Epulopiscium sp. Nele67-Bin004, assembly GCA_002007315.1. The sequence goes on along the minus strand of LNZQ01000220.1, from coordinate 1,363 downwards.
GTTTACGGCCCTAGTATTATTAGTAATAACTGTTACTTGTTTATTTGTTAAATATTTCAACATTAGAATAGCTGTTGAACTTGTATTAATAAAAATAACATCTCTATCTTCAACGAGTGAACAGGCATATATTGCATATTGAGCCTTTTGAGTCTGTTCATCTGAATTAGGTACAATTTCTTTTGCTAACGATTTTGCTCCGCCATGAAATTTAAGTAGTAAATTTTGTTCTGATAAGATAATTAAATCACGTCTTATAGTTGCTTCAGATGCTCCAGCTAATCGGCTTATTTCTGAAACAGATAGTGAATCATAATGTTCTAATATAGATAGGATTTTTTGTTGTCTTATATTTATAGATTTCATAATGTATCCCTCCTTGACAGCTGTATAACCTAGATGTAAACTATAATCAATAATAACAGAAATAATCAAAATAATCAATACATGATATAGTGAAAATATGTATAACTATAATTAATTGTGAAAATATCCTTAAAAAAAATAAAATTTACTAATATAACTAGCATAAAATTATAAAGAAAATGATTTTTACAATCAAAAAAAATCCAGATAATCAATAAAATCAAAAAAATAACAAAAAAAATAAAATTTGCATATTAAAATGATTAAAAATCAATAAAAACGCTTGACTTAATAAAAAATATACAATATAATATATTTATAAGCAAAACAAGTAAGCAAAATAAACATAATATTGCGTGTTACATAGTTGGCAATTGTCAACTTTATTTTTCAGTCCTTGAGTTTGCCACTTTGGAGCAGGTTTATTGTGCGTTGATTTTCTGTAGACTGTTTCATAGAGGCCTGAAGAGGTGACACCAAAACAGTATTTCAATAGAAAAGAGCTGAAAATTAGAGAAAAGCTGAAATTTGAGAAACATTTGTAAAGTAAACACATTTTGTTTTTTTCCTGTTCTTCCAATCATCTCATGCCCTCTTGGGGTTCACCTTGTGATCAGGGAAAATATGCTTAAAGTTACTCAGAGAACAACTGTGTTCTTATTGTCATATTTAGGGATAAGTGCTGTGTATAAATATTCCTTTGGGTTCAGATGTCAGATAATTTAAGAGAGGTCCACAAAGGTCTCCTAGGTCAGTTCAGGGTGACTTGCGAAGGTACCAGCCATGGACTCAAGTTGATAAAAAAAATGTAAAAAATGTCATGAAATGTTGGATTTAGTGTAACTACAATTATATTTTTGCACCTTTGTGTGATTCTTTCTTATCTTCACACATAACCATATCTATAACAACCTTAAAATATACAATAATTATACTTTACTTACTATTAAACTGTAAAAAACAAGAATTCTTCTGAGTTTGAAAGATAGTGAATGAT
>LNZQ01000219.1 GCA_002007315.1 Epulopiscium sp. Nele67-Bin004 | reverse complement strand
ACCACATCATTGAGGAGAATGCGGTGTTGTGGTCAGGCTTCGAGCCAGAATGCAGGCTGCCAGCCCCACCAAGCGTTTCATAAAGAGCCGAGGGTGAAAGCAAGCAAGGGGGACGTTGAGGGGTTTAGATGATTACATGGCTCATGGTTTTGTGAAGAGGGGTCCAGCTTTCTGAGCATGTATGACATCAGTCTGACATTCAGAGTGAAACATCTACTGTGCTGCCCCGGCACTGTCAGGCCAGTCAAGTCAATAAAGTAATAAAGTTGTATTGAGCACCAGGCTTTGCTTAAAGGTCGGGTCATTTTTGGTAGCAAAGTGGAGATGCTAGATACAGAGAAGCTGGTGGCATTACCACCAATGATGTGTGACTTCTAGAAGACTACATTGATATCACAAAATTCCTGCGTTGGAATTATCTCAAAATAGTGAGCTTGAAATCGATGATATTTTAGAGGAAGTAATACCTATAAATTATGCACGCCCAGAAGTGCAAAACCACACAGATTACACAACTGGCAAACAAGTAACTACTTATGATGGCCACAAAACAAACCCGCAATATGCAGAAATATTTAGCATTTTCAACGCTGATCCATCAAAAACTTTAACAAATACACATTTAACTGAATTCGTTAAAACTCAAATTCCTCAATTTGAAACACATCAAATTAGTTCAGAATATGCCCACGGCGATATTTATGTAAAAACAATTATTAACGATAAAGAGCAAATACTTTTCCACGGAAAATCAAACCACCTACGTGTGACGGGTAGACGTGAAGATGCAAAATGCAAAAATACAAGTCTTATTGATGGCGATATCACAAAACACAAATACGAAACGAACAGCATACAAAAAGTTGAACTTATACTAACGTCTAACGCACCTGACGGACACCAAATAAGTCCAGTTGTTATAACTTTAGACGATATCAAACAATTTAGAGTAATTACTATAACGGAAGATTTCCCTGCAGAAGAAAAACAAGTGTTGCACCGCAAAACTGGCGAATACCATACAGTAGTTCGTGAAAAACATTCGGAGCTTGCAGTATATTATGAAGTGCTACTTGACCTAAACAACTTAAATTGCCCAGCACTACTTGATGAACTTAAATTTTTGAGCTAAATATTTGTTTGACATAATATGTTGTAAGGTGTATACTGTCATGTAAGATTAGGAGTCGATTACGAAAATTTTTGTAATTTAAGGGAGAATAATCAGATGAACATAACGTTTAGCGAACCACTAGAAAGTGGCGGAAATTTAACGCATAATTTAAATTTGCAAGATTTAGTAGTATTTACGATAAACGAAAACATATTTACAACAAACGGAACGCAGTCAAACATGTTTTGCACGACGCTATTACCAGACAACACTCAGTTATTTGCAATTTTGGTCGTGGCAGAAGATAAAGAAAACGCACATTTAGTGCCTATAGCGGAATACGTTCGCAAAAAAAATATTATGGACTTACATTTGCTTGCCCAAGGGGGAACGCTCCCAGAAGGCACAAACGATTATTTAGGCACAAAAGAATGTATAATAAAAGAAGTTTCTAGCGAAGAACTACTTGTTATAACAGTTTGGCAAACTACCAAATTTGCAACATTACCTATTTTTTCAAACGAAGAAGAATTAAACGAACAATACGCCACAATAAATACTAGACTTGAGAATAAACTTAAAGAAGAATTTAAAAGACTTGGCAAATATCAGCTTGACGATGAAGAACATGTTCCGCTAGTAAGGCCAAATTGGAACTGGCAACAAGATTCATACGATGACGAAGATTTGTACAACAAGCAAAATTTTGTGATGTATTTATAACGGCTGATATGGACTATTCAAGCCTAGACGTTGGATATGGGTTGTTAGGTCAAGTGCTTAAACTGGCAAATTGTTTTATTGTAACTATAGTGTTGTTGTATATACGCAAAGAACTTAAAGACGTAGTTCAAGCTAAACTTAGAGACGGCGAGACTGACGAGGCAAAAGCTAAAATGTTAACAGCTTTGTTAGTAACAATTGGGGTAGTTAACATTTATGCAATTTTTAGCCTAAGAGATATAATATATACAGTACAAAGGTTGTGGTCTTAAAAAAGACCTTGACCTTTTTTTTGTTCTATTGTACAATATACATAATAAATCAACAAAAAAGCATAAAAACATAGGAAAAGTACCAGACTAAATACATAAAAATACACAAGTTGAGGTGATATTATGAAAGCGTATACATACACACTAACGCCGCTTACGCCTATACATGTAGGCGACGGTGATGCCTTAGAACCATATGAGTATGTAATAAAAGATGGACATCTGTATAAATTTGACATGGGAACATTATATCAAAAAGTATCTGATCAAAATAAACAAATAATTAAAGATTCAATGTTAAAAAAATTTATGCAACTTGATATAAATAATTTGTATAACGAAAAATACGGCTACACAGCAAAAATTCCTGTATCTTCACAGGTGCAAGGGCTTTACGCCAAAAGTTTGGAAAGCAACCACCAACAACTGGCAATTCAAAGCTTTGTGCATTCAATGGATAGCGAATACATTCCATCGACGACTCTTAAAGGCGTTGTAAAAAGTGCTATAAAAGAAAAAGAGTTGATGAAAACTGTAGAAATAACGGACACTTTAGGTGATTTATCCCTAATTGCTGGACAAGCTAATCAATACACAAAACTAAGAAAGCGTATAAAAAAAGACACAACGATGAACTTAATTTGTGCATTAGGCAAACTTCAATCAGAATATGTGTCATCAGTTAGTGGCATATTAATTTTGGACAACCCAGACAAAGTTACGCTAAAAGATATTATTAACGCCAATTGGCAAAAATCACTAATCACGATATACGCCGAAAGAGATTTTTATGAGGAAGCAGACGCAAAGTCAGCAGTTCATATATACAATCATTTGGAACAATATTTGACTAATCTTGATAAATCTAGGTTTATGCCAATACAAATTTGTACGAAACATCACGTTTTATTTGAAGACAAATATCCTATGGGTTGGGGAGTGATGGAATTTATAGAATAGCGGAGGAACGTATGGACGAAATTAAAGTAGGAAAAATAGTTAAGCATATCAGTATAAGTCTTGACAGGTATGCAAACAGCCTGTTGAGAGATAGAGATTTGAGCATCGCACAAGGGCTTGTGTTGGTGTGGCTTGATGCTGCAAACGGCGTGTTGCCTATAAAAGAAATTGAGCGTAGATCAAACACTGCACAATCGACGACGCTTGGCGTTATAAATAGACTTGAGGCAAAAGGCTTTGTGTCGACGGCTGTTAAAGAAAACCGCAAAATTGTTACTATAACAGCAGAAGGCGAGCAACATTTAGATTTTGTGCACGAATGCATCAAAACAGCGGAAAAACTTTTNTTTGAAGGTTTTTCTAAAGGTGAGTATANGCTGTTTACCGAAATGTTNGAAAAAATCGAAACAAATACTNTNCAATATTTGAATACAAAATAAGCTATTTACATATGCTACNNTTAAAAGGGGTGTACGTATGAAAAATGATATTACAGGAAAAACTCAAGTTGCTTTTTGGAAAGCATTGTATGCAGACTTGAAACAACAAAATAATATGTTAAAAGCGAGCAATGAGGAGCTTATGGAAGAAAATGATAAGTTGCTGCAATTATCATATGACTTGTTTCAAGATTTGGAAGACACAGAAAGTTTTTAACACAAAAAAAGAGGGTAGCGTAAATGCTATCCTCTTTTTTATACTACAATTTATCAGCACCAAATATAGGCAACTTATGATTTTTAAATATAGTTTTTGCTTGGTCAACAAGCTCTTTTTCTGGCGACTGCGTATCTTTAAGTTTGTAGTCATAGCCAAGTTCTTCCCACTTAAATTCGCCCATTTTGTGGAACGGCAAAATATCTATTCGCTCAACATTTTTTAACGTCGTCAAATACTTTGCAAGTTCTTCGATATCGTCCAAATTATCAGTCAAGTTTGGCACAAGCACGTATCTAATCCACACTGGAATGCCACGTTCATTTAGGTGCTCGGCAAAAGCCAACGTCGGGTCAAGCGGGATACCCGTCAAGTCTTTAAACACATCGGGATTATACGATTTTATATCAAGCAAAACAAGGTCGGTATAATCAAGCACAGGGTCAGCCACATTCAGCTTAACAAAACCAGACGTATCAAGGCACGTGTGAATACCCTCATCTTTACATTTTTTGAACATATCTTGCACAAAATCAGGTTGCAACAACGGCTCACCACCACTAATTGTAATTCCGCCACCCGAATTTCTCATATAAGGTTTATATTTTATAACGTCTTTTATAAGTTTTTCTGTATCCATTTCTTCGCCACCTTGAACTTTCCAGCTGTCTGGATTGTGACAATATTGGCATCTAAGCGGACACCCTTGTGTAAATAAAATAAAGCGAATTCCAGGACCATCAACTGTACCACAAGTTTCTATTGAATGTATTCTACCAAGCATAATATCCCTCCTAAAATTTTTTAGTATAAACAAAAGGACGCAGTGAGCTCTAGTCTGCGTCCCCCAAACGTTATTTAGTTATTAGAANNTTTCGTGGAAAGTTCTGCTAACAACGTCTTTTTGTTGTTCTTTTGTAAGTCTGATGAAGTTTACAGCGTATCCAGATACACGAACTGTAAGTTGTGGATATTTTTCTGGGTGCTCCATAGCGTCAAGCAACGTTTCTCTGTCGAATACGTTTACGTTTAGGTGTTGACCAGTTTTTTCAAAATATCCGTCCATCATTGATGCAAGGTTTTTGTAACGCTCTGAATCGTCTTTTCCTAATGCTCCAGGAACGATTGAGAATGTGTATGAGATTCCATCTTCAGCGTGTTTGTAAGGAAGTTTTGCAACAGAGTTTAATGATGCAACAGCTCCTTTTTTGTCACGTCCGTGCATTGGGTTTGCCCCTGGTGCAAATGGCTCTCCAGCTTTACGTCCGTCTGGTGTGTTACCAGTTTTCTTACCGTAAACAACGTTTGAAGTTATTGTTAAAATAGACATTGTTGGTAATGAATCTCTGTAAGTGTGGTGTTTTCTGATGTTGTTCATGAAGATTTCTGTAATGTCGCAAGCAACTTTATCAACTTCATCATCATCATTTCCGAATGCTACGTAATCGCCATCGATTTCATAATCTACAGCTAAACCACTTTCGTCACGGATAACTTTAACTTTTGCGTTTTTGATTGCTGAGAATGCATCAGTTACAACTGAAAGTCCTGCGATACCAGTTGCAAACGTACGAATGATTTTTTTGTCGTGTAATGCAAGCTCTAATTTTTCGTAGCAGTATTTGTCGTGCATGTAGTGGATAACGTTTANTGCACCAACGTATACTTCAGCAAGCCATTCCATAACTTGTAAAAATCTTTCCCAAACTTCATCGTAATCTAAATATTCGCTAGTGATTGGTGCGAATTTAGGTCCGATTTGATCTCCAGTTTTTTCATCACGTCCACCGTTGATTGCGTATAATAAAGCTTTTGCAAGGTTTGCACGTGCTCCGAAGAATTGCATTTGTTTACCGATTTTCATTGCAGATACACAGCAAGCAATTCCGTAGTCATCTCCGTGGAATGGACGCATTAAATCGTCATTTTCGTATTGGATTGAGCTTGTTTCGATAGACATTTTAGCACAGAAAATTTTGAAGTTTTCTGGTAAGTTTACAGACCAAAGTACTGTTAAGTTTGGCTCTGGAGCTGGTCCTAAAGTTGATAATGTGTGAAGCATACGGAAACTGTTTTTTGTAACAAGTGTACGTCCATCAACACCCATACCACCGATTGATTCTGTAACCCAAGTTGGATCTCCTGAGAATAACTCATTGTATGCTGGAGTACGTAAGAAACGAACCATTCTAAGTTTCATTACGAAGTGATCCATAAATTCTTGTGCTTCTGACTCTGTAATTGTTCCGTTTTCTAAATCTCTTTCGATATAGATGTCAAGGAAAGTAGAAACACGTCCTAATGACATTGCAGCTCCATCTTGCTCTTTGATTGCTCCAAGGTATCCGAAGTATGTCCATTGGATAGCTTCTTTTGCGTTTGCAGCTGGTTGAGAGATGTCAAATCCGTAGCTTTTCGCCATAACTTTAAGCTCTTTAAGTGCAGACATTTGCTCAGTTAATTCTTCACGAAGTCTAATTGTGTCTTCACACATAGTGTTAACTTCTAAGTTTACTTTGTCTTTAGCTCTTTCGTTGATAAGGAAGTCAATCCCGTATAGAGCAACACGACGATAGTCACCTATAATACGTCCACGTCCGTAAGCATCTGGAAGCCCAGTGATTACACCTGAAGAACGAACTTTTCTCATAGCAGTTGTATATGCAGCGAAAACTCCATCGTTGTGAGTTTTTCTGTATTTTGTAAATATTTCTTTAGTGTTTTGGTCTAAATCATAGCCATATGCATTTAATGAAGTTTCAACTGTACGAATACCACCGTTTGGCATAATGTTTCTTTTTAGTGGTGCATCAGATTGGAAACCAACGATTTGTTCAGCGTCTTTGTCAATGTAACCTGGTCCGTGAGATACGATTGTTGAAGGAACTTTAGTTTCAGCATCGTAAATACCTTTTTCAAGTTCTTGTTTCATCATAACTAAAACTTCGTCCCAAAGTTTAGTAGTTCTTCCTGTTGCGTCTGCTAGGAAAGCGTCGTCACCTTCGTATGGTTTGTAGTTTCTTTGAATAAAGTCACGTACGTCAACATCAGTTGTCCACTCGCCGTCTGTATTAAATCCTTGCCATTGTGTAAACATTTTATTCACTCCTTTAGTATTTTTTTAGAATTTTTTTTAATTTGTTTTAAAGCTTTTTTAATTGTTTAATTATTATGATACTATTTTTAAGTAATATTAACTATTACCAAATACTTATAACTAACTTTTACAAGTATTATTATACGATGTATACTGTATACATGTCAATAGATATTTGAAAAAATTTCAAGTTTTTTCTAAAGTACAGTATAAAATATCTCTATGAATATAGTATGTATAGCTTGGCATAAAATTATAAGGGGGAAAAATTGTAATAATACTAATTGTACGTTATAATGTTAGACAAAGATTGTCTACAAGTTAACAATTTTATTAACAAATCTTTTTATTTTGTCGAGGAGGAAAAACATGAAAGAAGTTTTGATGGGTATGGTGCTTGGAATAGCACAAGTTACCCCAGGAGTTAGTGCAGGTACGATGGCGGTTATACTAAAAATTTATGACCGCTTGCTTGATGCGATAAGTCTTGACTTAAACAAGCTAAAACGCAATTTGAGCTTTTTGATACCGCTTGGTGTCGGTGTCGTTGGAGGGGTGCTGTTATTTAGCAATTTAATAACGTACTTGTTCGACAATTTTAATATGCAAACTAACTTTGCATTTATCGGCGTAATTTTGGGGAGCATCCCAATGATTTACAAAAAAATTACAGCAGAGGGCAAAGTTAAACCGAACAGCACAATTGTATTTATCGTTCCGCTACTTTTTATGTTGTATATGGCACTTAGCGGTGAGGGCGGCGAAAACACAAACATTATTCGTGAACTTAACGTGTACAATACGATGATTCTTGTATTTGCAGGGGCTATCAGTGCGTTTACGATGATTATCCCAGGGATAAGCGGGTCGTTTATTTTGTTAACGATTGGGTGTTACACGACGGTTGTTACGGCGGTTTCTGAGCTTAATGTTGTTGTGCTTATACCTGTTGCTGTTGGCGTAGTTATTGGGCTTTTAGGTGGTTCGCAACTTGTTAGAGCGTTGTTAAAATCATACACACAAGCTACGTATCTTGCGATTTTGGGACTTGTTGTCGGGTCAATTTTTACGTTGTATCCTGGTATAAGTTTTGATATGATAGGAGTAGTTTCGGTAATTTGTATGGTTGTTGCGTTCGTTATATCGTATTATTTTTCTGAGAAATGACATATTAATAACATAAACATCTAAAGGAGATAACTAGTATGGAAAAACAAATTTATATATTTGGGCACAAAAATCCCGACAGTGATTCGATTTGTTCTGCAATTGCGTATGCCCATTTAAAAAGAAGTTTGGGTGTTGAAAATGTGTCAGCTGTTCGCCTAGGGCCTGTTAGCCGTGAAACTCAGTTTGCGCTTGACAAATTTGGCGTGAAAGAGCCGATATTGATTTCGCACATTAAACCGCAAGTTTCGGATATGAATTATTACAAAGTTCAGCCGATTTATACGGTTGACTCGGTAAAAAAAGCTTGGGACACGATGTCAGCAAACGGAAAACCGATGACGCCAGTGTTGTACCCAGACCATCAACTTGCGGGCGTAATAACGACGTCTGACATCGCAAAAGCGTACATTGGGCTTACGGAAAACACCGTTCTTAAAGAGCGAAAAACCCCATTTGTCAACGTTATAAGCGTGCTTGATGGGCGTGTCGTGCAAGGCGAATATATGGACCCGTACGTTAAAGGTGATATATACACGGTTGGTGCTCTTGAAGAAGACGCCAAACTTGAACCAGAGGATATTTTGATAACTGGAAACAACAAAAACCTTATAGAAACAGCGGTTAGGACGGGGGCAGGGTGCGTCATCATAACGGGTATCAATATGGACAAACCAGAAGTTATTATGCCTAGCAACGTGACTTGTGCCGTTATGTACGTGCCACACAAATTTTTTCAAGTTATCAAACTTATATCGCAAAGTATGCCCGTAACGAGTTTAATTCACAAAGAAAACGTCGTGTTTTTTGAAACGGACGACACAATCGACGAAGTAAAAGAAGTGATGTTAACAAGCCCGCACCGCCATTTTCCTGTGCTTGACAAACTTGGCGAAGTTCAAGGGATAATTTCTAAACGACACATCATAGATATACGCAAGAAAAAAGTTATACTAGTTGACCACAACGAAGTGTCACAAAGTGCACTTGGAATTGAAGAAGCGGAAATTTTGGAAATAATCGACCATCACAGAATAGCAAATATCGACACGCAAGTGCCCGTATTTCTTCGTGCAGAACCTGTTGGGTGCACATCGACGATAATTGCAAAAATGTATCAAGAGGCAAATATTATGCCACCAAAAGAAATTGCAGGGCTTATGCTTAGTGCGATTTTGTCGGATACTTTAGTGTTTAAGTCGCCAACTTGTACCGATGAGGACAAAAAAATTGCCAAAAAACTTGCTATTATAGCAGAAGTTGACGTTATGGAATATGGTCAAGAGCTTATATCTGTCGGTGGTTCGCTTGATAGTATGACGCCAAAAGAAATGCTTGAGGGCGACCGCAAATTGTTTGTATTTGGTGAATACAAAGCGACTGTTTCGCAAGTGAACGTCGTTAGCTATCAAGGGCTTGACGAGATGCGTGCACCGCTTATTAAAGAGATGGAAGACTTCCAAAAAACTGATGATTTGGATTTAGTGATGCTAATTATAACAAACATTTTGACGGGTGGTTCAGAGGCGATTGCGGTCGGTTCTGCGAAGCACTTAGTTGAGGAGGCGTTTGGGCTTGAGCCTGAAGAAAATAGCATTTATCTTGAGGGCGTTTGTTCTCGCAAAAAGCAAATTATTCCACAACTAACTGTTGCGGCACAAAATAAATAAGCTTGCTTTTTGTCCAAAATGGATATATAATAGCTTAAAGTCGCAAATTTTAAGGAGAGAATTACAATGCAAATAACTAAGGATATGATTATTGGACAAATTATTCAAATTGACAGAGGATTAATTCCAATTTTAATGAATTCTGGAATGCACTGCGTTGGTTGTCCATCTTCACAAAGTGAATCACTAGAAGATGCTTGTGCGGTTCATGGAACAGACGTGGACACATTAGTTAACGAACTTAACACTTATTTACAAAATAAGTAACAAAAAAAATCGCCTTCAACGAGGGCGATTTTTTCTTACAAATATTTAGCCATAATATCGATAGCATTTTCTTTAATAATTGGCGTACCGTGTTCTAACAAGAAAAACTCGTTTAACGTGCTTGTATGTGCACGTCTGCCAAATTCATTTAACACGCTAACTAATATGCTCATATCAGTTTTTGTATTGTTGTTTGTATTTATTAAAAGAAAATATTTTTCAGCATATTTATGAACTGAACTTTCACCAAAGTATAAACGTTGAATTTGGTGTGCACAAGATGTAACGTCGTCTAAATTTTCAAAACGATACATTAACGAATCTGCTTTTTCTTCAGGCTCGTGCGTTGTCGTGTGTTCAAGCAGGTCGACTTCGTCTTTAAATGTGCGGTGTGTAGGTCGTTCGCCTGTAAGTCCAAGTCGTTCTTCAATCTGCTCTGGAGCGTCCACCTTTGTTACTACAATCATAATACTATCTACAGAAAGTGGAACTGCCTCTATCATTAGTGGCACGTTTGTAGTTTCAAAACCAAAATCCTCATACGCTTTTGACATCATATCTTGAAATAAAGCTTGTGCTTTTGATGAACCGTATGCAAGTTCAGTTAGTTTGATGTTACGTGTTAGGAGATCATCGTGATTTAGTGTTATACGAATTTGCGTCTCGCTGATTTTTTCAATTTTCATATAAATCACTCCTTTCAATAGTAAAGCTATTAATAGTATAAATTAAGCTGAGGTAAAAGTAAAGATATAACTTAGTATATCTACTTTCTTTTAATAATATAATATGAAGTTGTGAAACAAAATTGACAAAAATTGCGAAAAAACTTTTAGGAGGAACTAATTATGCAAAAAATAGACATCATTTGTTTAAGTAAAATCAAGGAAAAACATTACATTGACGCCGTTCTTGAATATAAAAAAAGATTGACGACTTATTGTAAATTGCAAGTGACAGAAACTTCAGACACCAAAGTCAAGATACCCCCAAAGGCGTTTGTTGTTGCCTTAACTCTTGACGGAAAACATATTACGTCCGAAGAACTTGCTAGTTTTATAGCTACAAAAGCTGTTGATGGACATAGCCATCTTGTATTTTTAATCGGAGATTCGGACGGGTTGCCCCCAGACCTAATCGAGCGAGCGAATTTCAAACTTTGTTTTTCAAAAATGACGTTTCCACATCAACTTTTTAGGGTGATGTTGATTGAACAAATTTATCGTGCCCATAAAATAAACGCAAACGAAGTTTACCATAAATAAAAAAATTTGCCTGTACGTAGTATTTTTTTTAATTTTGCGTTATACTTTATTACTATGGGGAAAAATTTTAGTAAGGGAGCGAAATTTTATGTCAATGGATATGACAAAAGGTAGTCCGCTAAAGTTGCTATTAACTTTTTCGATACCGCTGTTAATCGGAAATGTGTTTCAACAATTGTATAGTCTTGTCGATACGCTTATTGTTGGTCAGTTTGTTGGAACACAAGCTCTTGCTGCGGTTGGGTCAACGGGTGCAATTTACGGGCTTATCAACACGTTTTTAATAGGGCTAACGAGTGGTTTTTCAATATTAATCGCTCAAAAGTTCGGTGCTAAAGACGAAAAGAGCGTTCGGTACGCTGTTGCAAGTAACATTTTACTTACAATCGTTATAACGATAATAACGACTATCGTTATGCTTTATGCAGTAGAGGGGTTTTTAAATTTTATGAATACACCCGCTGATGTATACCAATATGCACAAGATTATATTACGATAATTATCGCAGGGATTTTTACGCAGTCGTTTTATAATATGGCAGCTGGTATTTTGAGAGCGATTGGTGATAGCAAAACGCCGATTTATTTTCTTGTGCTTGCGTGTATAATAAACATTGTGCTAGATTTGGTGTTCATTATAAACTTTGGTATGGGCGTTGCTGGTGCGGCATATGCGACAAACATTTCACAAGGGACGGCTGCAGTGCTTTGTGTAATTTATAGTTATCGCAAATTTGAACTGCTTAGGTTAAACAAGCAGGATTTTGAAGCACCAAAAGAATTTTATACGATGCATATTAAAATTGGGTTGCCGATGGCGTTACAATTTTCGATTTTATTTTTAGGGATAATCGTATTACAAAGTGCAATAAATATGTTCGGTTCGGACGTTATGGCGGCATACACAGCTGCGTCAAAAGTTACGCAAGTTATTATGCAACCGCTTATAACGTATGGTGTTGCGATTGCGACGTACGTTGGGCAAAATATCGGAGCCGGCAATTACAAACGTATTAGGCAAGGGGTGCGAACGATATCTATGGTCAGCATTGTAACTAGCATTTTGGCGGCGATTTTTGTTGTAAACTTTGGGAAAGATTTGGCTAGCGTATTTCTTGAAGACCCGACGCCTGAAATACTTTCGTATTCTGAACAAGTGTTAAATTATGCGGTTATGTTTTTTATTCCACTTGGATTTATATTTGTATATAGAAATACATTGCAAAGTATGGGCAAACCGTTTATGCCGATGATTTCGGGAATTGTTGAGATGTTCGCCCGAGTTATCGTATGTTATACGTTGCCACCGATGATTGGATTTGTTGGCGTGTGCTTAGCCGACCCAGTGTCTTGGGTGTGTGGAGCAAGTCCGTTGTTTTTTGGATATCTTGCCTTACTCAAAAAAATGCCAACAGATGATGAAGTAGAAGAAACTAGTGATGAAATGGAGATAATTTATGAAAGTTAAAGTTTTTACAGTTGGAGCGATTGAAGAACAAGCGTATTTATTAATTGATGAAAATACAAACGAGGCAGTAATTGTTGACCCTGGTGCAGAAGCTGGGCGACTTATTCAGTGTATAAAAGACGAGGGCGTGACGCTTAAAGCGATTTTGATTACGCACGGGCATTTTGACCACATTGGGGCAGTTGAACCGATTGCAAAAGAGTTTGACGCAGAAGTTATTGCACATACGAACGGCAAAATTTATTTGCCAGATATGAACATGAATTTGTCATACAAATTTGACCGCACACGTATCGAAATTGAGGCAACAAAATACGTTGATGACAACGAGCAAATTGTTATAAACCAGTCTGAGCTTGAATTTGAAGTGTTGCACGTGCCGGGGCATACGACAGATAGCGTTGCGTATTATCACAAAGCAAGCGGGTCGCTATTTGTTGGTGACATTATATTTGCAGGGTCAATTGGGCGTAGCGATTTTCCTCTTGGAAATGGACTTCAACTTGTTGAGGGGATTAAAGCTAGAATATTTACGCTACCAGACGAAGTTGTTATTTATCCAGGGCATGGACCTGTGACAAGCGTTGGTTTTGAAAAAGCGACAAACCCTAGAGTTAGATAAAATGTGGGGGACATTACAAGGGATACGCCCTACAAAAATAGTGCACAAACTTATAAGTAGTGGCGTAAACAACACAGAAATTAAAAATATTCTTGCAACCAAATACAAAATTTCACCAGAAAAAATTGAGTTGATGATGCAAGTTACGCAACACGAAAAACTGATATTAGACACAAACAAATCTAACGAACTTAACATTTATGTGGGCATACCTTTTTGCCCATCTAAATGTATATATTGCTCATTCACCTCATTTTCTATACA
>LNZQ01000218.1 GCA_002007315.1 Epulopiscium sp. Nele67-Bin004 | reverse complement strand
ATTCCCCACTGCTGCCTCCCGTAGGAGTCTGGGCCGTGTCTCAGTCCCAGTGTGGCCGTTCACCCTCTCAGGCCGGCTATGGATCGTCGCCTTGGTGAGCTGTTATCTCACCAACTAGCTAATCCAACGCGGGTCTATCCTGTGCCGATAAATCTTTTCTAGCTGTATCATGCGATACTGTTAGCTTATGCGGTATTAGCGTTTGTTTCCAAACGTTATTCCCCTGCACAGGGCAAGTTACCCACGCGTTACTCACCCGTCCGCCACTAACTACCGAAGTAGTCCGTTCGACTTGCATGTGTTAAGCACGCCGCCAGCGTTCATCCTGAGCCAGGATCAAACTCTCATTAAAAAAGTTTGTCATCTGACATTACTTTAGTACTATTTGTACTCATTTTTTGTTGCTATAAATAACAACTGAATCGACTGGTCTTAATTCTTGATACTATTCTATTTTCAATGTTCATTACTTCTTTATTTGTTTGTTGTCTGCTGTTTCCCGCTGACTTGTATTATATTACACTATGTGTTTACATATGTCAACACCTTTTATTAATTTTTTTATAAAAACTTTTTTTGTATTGAATTACTTCCTATATAATGTTAAAATTATGTAGAACAATATCAGTTTAGGGGGGATTAAAACATGAGTACTGAACAAAAAGAAAAAATACTCAAACTAGTAGGGATTGCTGCTATTATAGTAATTATTTTAGCATCTATATACTATTCACTTGTAAAACTTACAGGAATTGAGTATTCATCATTTTCTGCATTAAGGAATTTTATATTTATAGCTATTGGAGCCGAAATTGGATTTACTATTCTTCAAAAAGTCATTATGTTTAGTTTACAACGTTCAGACAAAATAACTGATTTTAAACTTGGAATTATTAAATACAGTCTATGTTTTGCCTCAAATTATGTGCCACTTTGGATTGCAAATGTATTTTCATCTGAAGTTTATATTCCATTTAAAGGTATAATCATATTAGGAACTTTATTAGCAGTATTAGAAACAGGTATATCAATATACCTTGACAAAAGAAAAAACAGAGCCTAAAAACTCTGTTTTTCACTTTATCTTATTATAATGTATGCCATATATGCTATATACACAGACAAAAATAACGCACCTTCTACACGTCCGATTGTACGCTTTGTTGCTGCAAATATATACACTTCTAAAATAGCTGTTATCATAATCAAAATATCAATAATACTTTCTGAAGTAACAGGAATAGGATTTATTGTCGTTGATACCCCTAAAATCAAAAATGTATTGAATATAGTTGAACCAATTACGTTTCCAAGAGCCATATCACTTTGCCCTTTTTTTGCCGCCACAATAGATGTAACAAGTTCTGGCAAAGATGTACCAATTGCGATAATAGTTAAACCAACAAGAGCCTCACTCATACCCCAAGTAAGAGCTACTGCACTTGCACCATCTACAACCCATTCTCCACCAATTCCAATTCCTAACATACCAGCAATAGAAAACATAATACTTTTGCCCATAGGCATAGTTTCTATTTCTTCTTCTGGTTCATTGTTTCGTCGTGCTGCTAATGCAACTTGTGCAAGTGAATACATAAATATTCCGAAGAAAATTAATAAAATTATCCCGTCACCACGTGCAATATAGTTTGTTGTTTGACCTTGAAACATAGTGTCTAGTGATAAAACTAGTAAAACTACTGCTGACATCAAAGTAAACGGTAATTCTTTTACTATAATAGTCTTTTCAACTTTTAGTGGCCAAATAACAGCTGATGTACCTACAACTACTAACATATTAAATACGTTTGAACCTATTACATTTCCCAGTGATATTGCATTCATACCATCTAGTGCTGAGGAAACACTTACCGCCATTTCTGGGGCACTTGTACCAAATGCAACTATAGTTAAACCAATAACTAACGGGGGTACTCTAAGTGTTGCTGCTATAGAAGATGCACCTTCTACGAAAAAATCTGCACCTTTAATTAGTAGCACAAAACCGATTAATAATACAATGTACTCCAAATCTTCATCTCCTTTTAGTTTCTATGTTTTTAGAGAAATATTTTGCCTTACTTATTACTTGTCCCCCAAATTAACATAAAATATTAGTTCAATTATATCATAGTAATTTCCAAAGTCAACCATGTATTGGATAAAACGTAAAAAATCCCTTAGATACTTGATGTATCTAGGGATTAACTTAATTATTTTGCTTCTTTTTCGCCTTTTTTAGCTTCCATTCCTGCCAAAAGTTCGTCAACTGTTACACCTAGTTCTGCTGCTTTTTCTGCAAGTTGCTCTTCTGTTGGAGCTGGTGCGTGGTGTCTTTCACCTGTTGGAGCTGGTGCGTGGTGTCTTTCACCTGCTGGAGCTTCACCTTCTACGTGCTCTGGTCTTTCACCTTCTGGACGTTCTCCCTCTGGTCTTTCACCTTCTGGACGCTCTCCCTCTGGTCTTTCTCCTTGTGGTCCTTTTGGTCCTGCTTCTCCGTTAGCTTCTCTCTCTGCTTTTTTAGCTTCCATTTCTGCTTGAACTTCTTCGATAGTTAAGCCTAGTTCGTCTGCCAATTTTGCAAGGTGCTCTTCTGGAGTAAGTCTTTCTCCTGCTGCTTCTTCTCTCACTGGTTTTTGTGCTGGTACGTCAGCTGTTGTTGCGTAAACTGCACCTGTTCCTAAAACTGTTGTTGCTGCTAAAACTCCTGCTAATAATTTTTTCATACTATATTCCTTCTTTCTTTGTATTTGTTATTTGTGTTGTGTTCTTTTTGATAATGTTATTATAGCAAATAATTGTGGTATACAAATGTTTAATTTGTGTCAGGATTGTGGCATAATCAATTTGTTTATATACGCAAAAAAACTCCAAGACACAATTGCATCTTAGAGTTTTTTAATTTATTCAGCTGGTTTTTCTTTTGGCTCTTTACCTTCAGGACGCTCTCCATCTGGTTTACCTTCGCCATGTTTTCCGTGACCTTTTGGGCATTTTTCACCTTTTGCTTCCATTTCAGCTTTTTTTGATTCCATCTCTGCTTTAAGTTCTTCAACTGTTATGCCACGCTCTGCTGCTTTTTCTGCAAGCTTTTCTTCACGTTTAGCTTCCATTTTAGCTTTAAGCTCCTCAACTGTTATGCCTTCTTCTTCAGCTTTTTTCGCAAGTCTTTCTTCTGGAGAAAGTTTTTCACCTTCTTGACGCTCTGGACGCTCCCCTGCTTCTTGTCTAGCTGGCTTTTCTGCTTGTGCGTCAGATGTTGTTGCATAAATCGAACCTGTTCCTAAAACTGTCGTTGCTAATAAAACTCCTGCTAATAGTTTTCTCATAATATTTTCCCTCTTTCATTATATTGATATTAGTTGTTGTCTTTCGATATTGGTATTATAACAAACAATTGTGGTATCTCAATGGTCATTTTGTGTCAAAACCGTGTCAAAATTTATCGACTCAGGTCAAATTTATCATGAATTGCTCGCATTGCTTTATTCATGTTCTCTTTATCTATCAATACAGAGATTTTGATTTCTGACGTTGAAATAATGTGTATGTTGATATGTGCGTCTGCTAATGCTTCAAACATTCTTGAGGCAACCCCTGCATTTGTAACCATTCCAGCCCCTACAACTGAAACTTTGGCAAGATTTTCTTCGTATTCTACGCCATTTACACCCCATATATCTCTATGTTTTTCAACTATTGCTTTTGTATCTTTCAAAGCATCTTTTGCTATGCTAAACGAAATATTTCTGCGCCCATCTGTAGCTACCGACTGAATTATAATATCTACATTAATATTGTTTTTTCCAAGAATAGAAAATACTTTGAATGCCATTCCTGGTTTGTCTTCAATACCTATTAACGATACACGAGCAACGTCATCATCTCCTGCAACTCCACTCACTAACATTTTTTCCATTTTAGTTACCTCCTTAACAATTGTACCTTCTGCTGGTGTCAAGCTTGAACGCACTACCAGCTCTACATTATATTTTTTTGCAAGTTCAACCGAACGATTGTGTAAAACTTTTGCACCCATTGATGCAAGTTCTAACATTTCATTGTAAGTTATTTCTTGTAATTTTTTTGCATCTTTTACAACTCGTGGGTCTGCTGTATATACGCCTTCAACATCTGTATAAATTTCGCATTTGTCCGCATGAAGTGCCGCTGCAAGTGCAACCGCTGTTGTATCCGAACCACCTCGCCCAAGTGTTGTTATATCATCATAACGGTTTATGCCTTGAAAACCTGTTATAATTACAACGTTATTGCGTTCAAGTTCCGCTTTAACTCTGTTAGTTTTTAGCTGTCTAAATCTTGCATTACTATAATCACTAGTTGTGTTTAACCCTGCTTGATATGCATTTAGCGATATCGCCGAAACCCCAAGTTCTTTAAGTGCCATCGCCATAAGTGCAACCGATTGTTGTTCACCAGTCGAAAGCAACATGTCCATTTCTCTTTTAGATGGGCTTGATGTGATTTGGCGTGCCTTCGCTATTAGGTCATCTGTCGTATCACCTTGTGCAGATAATACAACGATAACCTCATTCCCATCTTTATAAGTTTGTGCAACTCGCCTTGCCACATTTAAAACTCGTTCTGCATTTGCAACTGAGCTCCCTCCAAATTTTTGTACTACTAACATTTCTTTCTCCTTTCTAATCAAGTAATTTAAGCCATATAAGATAAGCATTTATAAATTTATCTATATCGCCGTCCATTACACCACCTGTATTTCCAACTTCTTCATTTGTTCTATGGTCTTTAACCATATTGTACGGGTGAAAAACGTAAGAACGAATTTGGCTACCCCAACCTATTTCTTTTTTCTCACCACGAATACCTTCTATTTTTAACATTTGTTCTTCACGTTCTTTTTCAAATAATTTTGCACGTAACATTTTCATTGCGTGCTCTCTATTTTGAATTTGTGAACGCTCATTTTGACATTGAACTACTATACCTGTTGGCAAATGTGTAATTCGTACTGCCGAATCTGTTGTATTGACATGTTGTCCACCTGCACCTGATGCTCGGTATGTGTCTATGTTTAAATCTTCTGCTCGTATATCAACTTCAACATCATCTGGAAGTTCAGGCATAACATCGCATGATGCAAATGAAGTATGTCTTCTGCCTGATGAGTCAAATGGCGATATTCTAACAAGTCTGTGAATTCCTTTTTCTGCTTTTAGGTAACCAAAAGCATTTTCGCCATTAATTTGTAGCGTAACAGATTTTACCCCTGCTTCGTCACCATCAAGCATATCAAGAATTTGAACTTTGTAGCCTTTTCGGTCTGCCCATCTTGTGTACATACGTAGCAACATGTTGTTCCAGTCACAAGCTTCTGTGCCCCCTGCCCCTGCATGCAAAGATACAATAGCATTGTTTTTATCGTATTCACCATCTAATAGTGTATTAATTCGCAGTTCTTCATAGTATTCTTTAAATGTGTCTGCCTCTGTAACTGCTTCTTCGGCAAGTTCTTCGTCCTGCTCCTCAATCCCCATCTCTATAAGGGTCAACACATCATCATACATAGTTACTAACTTATTATATTTCGCCAAAATCTCTTTGTTGCTTTTAGTTTGTTGCAACACTTTTTGTGCCGACTCCATGTCTGTCCAAAAGTTTGGGTCTGCCGACTGTTCTTCGAGATTTTGTATAGTTTGCTTCACTTTTTCAATGTCAAAGTGAGTTCCCCATCTCCGTAATTTTATCTTTGTAACTAGTTAAGCTTTGTGCTAATTGCTCTAGTACTAACATTTTATCATCTCCTTTGTTATATATTACCATAATTTAGTTGTAAAAAAAAGTCAAACTTTGTCCCAAAAACATAAAAATTTAAAGGCTAAAAATTAGTCCCAGCCTTTAATATATTGCAACGCCTTACCACAGTCAATACACAAATGTAGCCACTCATGAAAGTTTTTGCACACATCAGCAATCAAAGTTTCTTGAAAATATGCATTGTATAATTTATAATAATATCTATCTATTTCAAATGCGTTTATTTTATTTTTCATATACTCTGAAGTATCCATCGACAACAAATCAATCAAATTATTTATAAGCATATTTGCGTTTTCTTCAGGTGTCAGCTTACATTCTTTTATAATTTCGTCAAAAAACTTTTTAAACGTTTCCTCATCTTCAAAGTTTATATGTGGTAAAAATACTGCAAGGTCATCTAAATCTTTGATACGTGGTCCACATAATGTTTGATGCATTTTCCAAGCCGTTTGGTATAGTAGCGGAGTCGTATTTTTCAGCTTAACTTCCCTGCCGTCTAGCGTTTTATACAAAATTTCTTCTGGCGTAAAATTAATTGGCAGATTAATAGCTATATCAATTACTACTGTTCCCATAGTTGGTTGGTTATCAACAATATTTATAGGATAATCTATCGCTAGGCCTATTGTTAAAAAATCTCCATCTGATGCATAGTTCACTAAACATAACTCTACCTCTCCATCTTGTAACAAATTATTATACCCCTCTGTTTCTAAAGCCGTTATAAACCACGGTTGTTCAATTAAATCAAATTTATTGTCTAATATTTTTTCAAGTTTATATAAAATAGAGGTAACCTCATGTTGTAAATTTTTATCTATTTGAGGCATAAATATATCATAATAGTTGTCACTAGTGATGGGGTGTATCAAATCCAGTTTTCTATTTAAAATTAAATCTATATCTCCACCATTTTCTATTCTAGCATAAGGGTTTTTGTGATATTCCTTTGTTAAAAAGCTTCCTTTTATTATAAACGGCAAATCTTCCGCAATAGAAATCATAAGTTGTTCACTAATTTCTAACTCAATTTTTTTACGTTCAATCTCTGATAATTTGTTCACCTGTCCTGCCCCCAGTTCTTATCAAGCGTTATCCTGCTATCATACACACAATACTCAAACTTTTCTTTAACTATCTCAATATTATGTTGCTTTAAATAGCTATGCAAGTTTTCTATATCAAACAGGTTATATAACAAAACTTGTGATATACTATCCAAGTTTTGGGTGTTATACAATCTCTTAGATAAAAATCTATAACCAAGTTCAATATCATTTTGAGATAAATAGAAATCAACTTTATTACTAATTTGTTTTAATATATTAAGGTCATCGTATTTGACTTTTATATGACATTCCAAATAACAGTTATGCATTACTTGCACAAAATCTTCTAGTTTAGAGCCATAACTTGCATGAAAAAATTCCATTATGCTATTAGGTGGTATTTCTAGTTTAGTCCGTACTGTTTTAAATCCATTTTGTTCAAATATAATTTTGGTTTTTTCAACTTCTTGCAAAGCCTGCTTCAAATTTTGTGCTACAAAGTTTTGTGTGTACATAGGTTGGTCATAGTAATCTCCACTATCTAGCTTAATTAATACAGGTTTTACTTTGTTGTTTTCGCATAGTTGAATATATTTATTTGTATCTGTTAGTTTTTCGGTTGTTATATGTGCTTGAAATTCTATACTTTCCATACAATTTCATCCTTAATAATAGTAGTTGTGAATTTAATCAAATCATCTAAATGTATTTCAATAATTTTTTGTACTATCTTTATACTAACTGTTTGATAGTCATGTACTGCTATATTTCTAAATCCAACCATAGCTTTTAAATTTTCACCCAAATCTTTAGAGATAATATTATTTTCTACTAATAAAGTAAATGCATCTCGTGAATTTTGTGGTATTCCCCACTTATTTATTGCTACTATATGCATACTAACATCTATACAAGCTTGACAAGCTCGTTGAATATTTAAAATTATCGAGTCTTGTTTCGTATAATCTTCCAAGCTTTTTGGGTCATTGTCATACACATCAATAATTCTTTTTCTACATCTCTCAATTGTTTGTATTTTATTAAGCATTACATCAGTCATTATAAACCCTCCCAGTTTTCTCAATATTATCTATTATGCCTTTTCTATCATATTCTAAATACTCATACTCCATTATCGTCTTTATAACAAATACATCTCTTAGATTTTCATCTATGCAATAAATTATTTCTCCTGTTTTAACAACTTGAGCTTTAAATATAGTACTTGATTTTCCTAAATCCACTAAGTCAACTTCTTTCCCTAGCATCTCTGCCAATTGTTGAGCAATTAAAAAAATCTCATATTCACAATATTGTTGTTTTCCTAAAAAAGCAATATCAATATCACTTTCGGTGTGAGTTTCGCCTCTTATAAACGAACCAAACAAAAATATTATATCTGGATTAAATTTGCTACACACTAAATCTACAATCAAAGTTTCCACCTGCCTCACCCCTTTTAGTTATTATACTAACATGTTTTATATTTACGTCTTGTCGAAGTCTGTTATACGATTATAAAATTTTATTTATATACTATGATTAAATTTACATTTTTTGGTAAATACTCTTTTTATACTACTTAACTAATAGAAAGGAATTACACTATGCATACTAAAACTATATATCCAGCACGAATTTTATTAGGCTTAATCGTTTTAGCTAACCTTGCTCTAACTACGCAAGTTTACTTATATAACAAAGAATTACAAACTACATTATATTTACTACAAAAAAATCTAGACACACAAATTGTCTGCCCTTCAACAGACATGTTTTCTAGCTGGCAAGGCTTTTTTGAAGAACTAACAACAGAAACCGAAGAAACAATACCTACTGAGGATACAGAACCAATTGAAGACATCGAATTTGTAGCAGATACTATTGATACTACTACTTACAATACTACTGATAGTATTATAAATACTAATGGCAACAAAGGAATTTATATTCCAAACTACAAACTATCTAGTATTGATGAATATATAGACCTTGCAAACTCAAGCGAAATCAATAGTTTTGTGTTAGACGTAAAAGACGACAAAGGCACAATAACTCTCACAAATGCATTGTTACCCACTGTTATAACTAAACTTAACGATAACAATATTTATCCAATAGCACGTTTAGTAGCATTCAAAGACAACACTATTACTAATCCTGATAGACTAATACAAGATTATGATGGGAATATATATGAAACAAGTGGCGGTGAAACTTGGCTTGACCCCTACAATACAGAAAATTGGGAGTATTTACTGGGTATATGCAAAGATGTGATAGACTTAGGTTTTAAAGAAATTCAGTTTGATTATATCCGTTTTCATGAGTCTATGAACAGTGAAAGAGTTAATTTACCTACTGATGACAAAAGTAAAATTGAGATTATTAATGAATTTGTTGATTATATAGTATACGAACTATCCGACTATGATATAGTTATATCTGCGTCTGTATTTGGTTCTGTTATTGTTAGCAGTGTTGATGCCTCCATTTTAGGACAAGACTATGCCTCTTTATTAACTAAATTTGATGTAATTTACCCTATGATTTATCCATCACATTATGGTAGTGGTTGGTATGGTGTTGAATATCCAGACTTATCACCTTATGATATTGTTTTTGGGGCATTAAACGACTCAAATAAAATTGCATCTATGTTGGGTGACACGACTGCTATTGTTATACCTTGGCTACAAGATTTTACAGCAAGCTGGCTTGACCCATACCAAAAATATGAAGCAGCTCAAATTCATGAACAAGTTACTGCAACTTATGATGCATCTATTGATGGATGGTTTTTATGGAATGGAGCCGCAATATATACAACTGATTTTTTGATACAATAAAGATACTGTTATGCCAGTATCTTTCTAAATTTATATTGATATGACTTGGCTAGTGTGAGATAATATAAACTACAGAAAGCGAGGCGATTTGTTGAATTATATAGGTTCTAAATATTCATTAATTAGTTTTTTGACCGAAACTATTGACAGCGTTACAAATATCAGAGATGGCAAAGGATATACCTTCGCCGACTTATTTTCTGGGACAGGCATAGTTGGCACTACATTCAAACAAAAAGGCTATAGTATTATATCAAATGATATACAACACTATAGTTATATTTTAAGTAAACATAATATTGAAAATAATGATTATATAAATACACATCATCTGGATTTTTTAAATGATTTAGATGGCATAGATGGCTTTATATACAAAAATTATTGTTTAGGTTCTGGAAGCGAAAGGAACTATTTTTCCGATTATAATGGGCGAAAATGTGATGCAATTCGAATGCAACTTGATATTTTATTAGAAACGAACCAAATCGATTGTCACCAGTACAATTTTTATTTGGCAAGTCTAATAAATTCAATTGATAAACATGCAAACACTGCATCTGTATATGGAGCATTTTTAAAACATATAAAAAAATCTGCCACTAAAAATTTTCAGCTTGAGTTGTTGCCTATTATTATTGGTGGCATAGATGGAAAAGCTTATAACCAAGATATTAAGAGTTTAATTACAAAAATAAACGGCGATATACTCTATCTCGACCCTCCCTATAATGCAAGGCAATATTGTGCTAATTATCATATTCTAGAGACAATATCTAGATATGATAATCCTATAATTAAAGGCAAAACAGGTCTTAGAGATTATAGCCTACAAAAAAGTGCATTTTGCTCTAAAAAAACAGTTGCAACAGAATTTGAATATATAATTAAAAACGCAAATTTCAAATATATCTTTGTAAGTTATAATAATGAAGGCTTAATGTCTCTGGAAACTATCGCCGAGATAATGTCTAAGTACGGTGAATACAAATTTTTTACAAAAGAATATCGCCGTTTTAAAGCCGATAAAACAGAAAATCGTAATCATAAAACCGATCATACTTTAGAGTATCTACACTGTATAATAAAAAATACTAATTAAAGTCCCTAAGTTTATAAAAAACACCTAGTTAATTATTCCTACAAAAGTATCAAGGAAATAACTAGGTGTTTTAGATAGTTGTTACCGTTAATTAACGTATGTTTTAAAAAATTGACTATAAATAAATCTCTACAGTCTGAGTCACTAACTAAAGTGCATTTTCTAGATTAATTTCTCTATTAATAATTTATTAATTCCTTCCATATTAAATCTGAACTTAAAACAATCACGATTATTGTGAACTTGAAATTCACCTATAGTAATGCCACAGTATTTTACAGTATTGCTTTCATTCCAGCTTGTAGCAGTTTGAGTAAAAGAAAAATTTGCTTTAATAAAATTATGGCTAGTTAACATAGGATATAATGTATAATATGCATTATTTGTTACTTGACCATTCGCATTTATAATATTGTAAATATGCAATAAGTAATCACAATGAAATAAATTCTTCCAATAAATAGCCATCACTTCATTTATTCTATCTATGCTTACTTCCTTAAATAACTTACATCTACCTTCGTAATCTCTAGGTATTACATAGTTTGTATAAATATTCGAAAAATGGTCATAATAAGTAGAGCTTGTGGGCTGTCCTACATTTTGAGGTGCTACCTTTTTACTAAACTGTTGATTAGTTTTTAATGATAGAGTCTTACCATTGCTTAACATAAAATCAACTGGACTTTGATCCTCTGCAATATGTGCTATTGGTACAAGAGTTGGTTCATTTGTAAAAACTTGTTTTATAATCGACACAAGAGAAGTCTCTATTACTTTATTCCCCCTATGTCTATAGCTATCATTTACGCTAATATTAAATATATCTGCTATAACAATTTCAGCGGATATTCCAATTGTCTCATTATTTATTTGCATTTTAGTTCTCCTTTTCAAAATGTATTATTTTATAATTATAGCACATTAAAATTAGTAAAACAATCCCCCCCTATAATGCGTATATCTCAGTCCATGTTTTTCTTTAGCATCTGCAAATACTCTCTCTATTGTTTGTGATCTTAGGCTATATAATTCTTTGTTTCCCATTGTATGTCTTAGTTCTTCCACTTGTTCCATATATTCTTCCCATACATGTCTCGTTATTACTTTTGTATGATTTTTACTAAGTGTACATTCTTTTAATCTCAAACAATCTTTACATTTGCTATTATCACTCTTATATTCTTTATATCCATCTCTATTTGTTGTCATATACTTTAAAATTTCATTTTCAGGGCATATATAACAATCATACATTTCATCATATACATATCCATCATACGGATTTTTTCTAATAAACCCTTTTTTACCCATTGGTCTTTTATACGGCATTATTGGATTTTTACCAGTTTCAATAATCATCTTTGCAATAGCTGGTATTTTGTATCCTGCATCTACTACTATATTTTCTACATCTTCATACTTTGTAATTAACCTATTATATAAACTTGGAAAACTTGTAGTGTCATGTGTATTTCCAGCACAAACTTCAAAATCTAAAACATAATTGTTTCTATCACATGCTGTATTATCACTATATGCAAGCACCTTTTTGTGCTCTCCTTTATGAAAAACACCACAATCTTTATCCGTTGTACTTACAGATACTATTTTAGTTACTGTATTTTCAGTTTTTTTTAATGGGGTCTTATCATGTCTGATCTATCTTTGGTTAATTTCATTTATAAGTTCATCTTCATAAAATTTAGCTGATTTTTCAACCTGTAGCTTTGTAGTTTTTTAAGGTTAGCACAAGCTTTAATATGCGTTCTATCAATAAATATATTTTGAGAGTCAAGAAATCCACATTTAATCACTTCACAAATGATGTGTTCAAAAATATCTTGAAAAATATCAGTATTTTCAAATTTGCATCTATAAACTTTGCCAAAAGTTGAAAAATGGGGTATTTTTTCAGTAATTCCATAGCCTAAATACCAGCGATATGCCATATTTACTTCAATCTCTCTAATAGTTTGACGCATAGAAGGTATGTCGAAAATGTATTGTATCATCGGTAGTTTAATTAATACAACAGTATCGATGCTATTAGTTCCTTATATCACTGTATAAATGAGATACTTTATCATAAATAAATGTTAAATCAATAGCTTTGTCAATTTTTCTAATCAAATGATTACAAGGAACTAAGTCGTCTATATTTAATGTGTGAGTTACTTCTCTATTATTTTGATGCTTGGTCATCATTGTTTATCACCTCTAATATTATTTTATTAGAGTATGCCCAAAAAAAATAGACTGCAAACAAAGGTCTACAGCCTGAGAGCACCTACTTAAAGATGCTCTTTTAATTAATAACAAATCCCACAAGGTGTATAACCTAACGATACAGCTTCATCTACTGTTAGCCAGCGTGCCACCTCTGTTACTGTTCGGCAACTATCCCCTGTATGATATTTTGTTCCCTTTTCTGTTATTGCAACTAACTCTTGAGATATAATATCTTCTACAATCTC
>LNZQ01000217.1 GCA_002007315.1 Epulopiscium sp. Nele67-Bin004 | reverse complement strand
TTTATAGATTTTTAGCAAGAAAACCACTATCCCTTTAGGGGAGTGGATGAATTGCCCATTAACTTTAGAAAAATGCCTTGACGACAAGGGATTTTTCGTATAGACTATTTTTGACAAGTAAAATACATGACGAAAACCAAGTCCGTATATTGTCAAATATAATACTAACCAACCGTAGGGACTACGGGGATAGCCTTCTAAATTAGAAACAAAAGTTTCTGTACGTAGGAATCCACTAGGACTTTAGCCTAGTGGAGAGTTCAAATTATATCAATAGTATGTGTTGTTTTAGTGATGGATTGGCAAATAAAAAATAGGCAGGTCGCCTAATCTGCTGACCTGCCTGCTTTTATCTACTTTGTGCGAGCTTTTGTATGAATTTGATAACAAGAATTAACTACTATTATCATCATAAGTGCTATATATATGTTTTGATACACATTTGTTTCCGTTAAGTAAAAATTTACGATAGTATAACAACTGGTTAATATTCCTAGTGCAATTACATGCTTGCCTATAATTTCCGAAACTTTTTGTGGCTCGTAATTTCCATTCATATAGTCTGTATTTGGATTTATTTTAAACTTCAGTATCATTATGCCCCATACTATTAACACAAAACCAATAATCAAATCTAAAATTATTGGACCAGTCAAGTTGTTATCCATTTACGCACCTTCCTTTCACCTCTCATCATTTATATAATTTTACTATAAAATCGCTATTTTTACAATCTCTCTTGACCAACAGTTTGATAAATAGTAAAATATTAGGTAAAAAACTAAAAGGAGTAACCCCATGAAATACTTACGATTTTCTTATGACAACACAACTTATTTAGGCGTATCAATCGATGACACTATATACAACTTAAATGATATTCCACAACTTTCTCACATATCAACTTTGATCGATTTAATTAAGGCTGACATTTCAAACTTAAAAGAATTAGTTTTGCAAACTCCAAATGTAAAAACTTTTTTGACATCTGAAATAACATATCTTTCGCCAATCGAAAAACCAATTCATGATGTTGTTTGTGTTGGGTTAAACTACAAATCACACTACGAAGAATGTGCCCCATCTATGCCACTTGAAGCACCAACAAACCCTGTATACTTCTCAAAACGAACAAGCCGTATACTTGGTCCTTATGAGGACATTCCTTTTATAGGTGAAGTTGATGATTGTTTTGACTATGAAGTTGAACTTGCTGTTATAATTAGCAAAACAGGGCGTGACATACAACCTGATGAAGTTGAAGACTACATTTTTGGATACAGCATATACAACGACTTATCAGCACGCACACTGCAAAAAAGACATCAACAATGGTATCGTGGCAAAAGTTTGGACAACAGCTCTGTTATGGGGCCCGTAATTGTAGACAAATCAGAAATTGCATATCCTCCAGTTTTGAATTTGACTAGTAAAGTTAACGATGAGGTTCGTCAAAACAACTCTACATCTAACTTTATTTTTACAATTGAGGACTTAATCGTTGACTTCTCAAAAGGTTGCACACTTGAGGCTGGCGACATCATAATTACTGGTACACCAGAGGGCGTTGGAATGGGGTTCACACCACCAAAATATTTAAAAGTTGGTGACACTATTAGTTGTGAAATTGAAAATATCGGAACTATTAGCAACAAAATTGTATAAAAATAAACCACTCGATATAATGTTGAGTGGTTTTCTACTGTTATTCTTTTGCAACAGTCAAAGTTATGTGATTTTCTGGCGAATATTTATCTTTATCCGTTATCTCCCTCAACACTTTGCAAGGATTGCCAACTGCAATAACATTTGGTGGAATATCTTTTGTTACAACGCTACCTGATCCAATAACTGAATTTTTTCCTATCGTCACGCCAGACAACACAATAACGCCTGCCCCAAGCCAAACATTATCTTCTATCGTTATAGGAACTGCATATTCAATGCCTTTGTTTCTTTGTTCATAGTCTAATGGGTGGTTAGCCGTTGATATACAACAATTTGGTGCAATAAATACATTGTTACCAATAGTCACTTTTGCCCCATCAAGTATAGTACAATTGTGATTTGTGTAAAAATTGTCGCCCACTTCTATGTTATATCCCATGTCACAATAAAATGGTTGTGTAATTATGCAGTTGTCCCCAACTTTACCAAACAGTTTTTTAATTAGTTGCTGGCGTTCATTTTCTTTTGACGGTAATATAGAATTGTATTCAAAACATATATCTTTACAACGTGTTAAGTCAGCATATAAATTTTTAGTTTCCATCGTTTTCCTCTCTAAGCTTTTGGACTTCTTCGAGAGATAGCCCTGTTTTGATTGCGATAATATTATCTTCTAATACATCTAGTAACGACTTTGCTATAGAAAATTTTTCTTTAAGTCTACCGTTTATTTCGCCTCTTTTTTCTCCTCTTTTTTCTCCTCTTTTTTCTATAATAGGATCATACAATGTTTTTGTCATACTCATCACCTCACCTGTTAATTTATTATCATTTATAAACTTATGATTTAAGTATTCAACTAAGTTGGTCATCGCTAAAGAAATAGTGTGTGCATCTTCAGTTTTTATTATTTTTTCATTTATTAGTATTTTCATTTCAGCATTTATTTCAATAATTGTTTGAAGTAGTTCTTCTTTTAATTGCTCAATTTCTTTAGGTTTATCTTTCTTTTTGCTAGTGCTATTTACTATTGATTTAAGTTTTTTGCGATAACTAAATACTACTAGTGGCAAAAAATTATACATTTGCTTAGACATTAGCTTTTTAATATCATATTCCCACAACCTAATAGTTGGAATACTATACGTTATTTCTTGATTATCTGGTGCAATTAACTTTATTTTTTGATCTTTTATACCACTATTTTGCTCAATAAAAATAACAGCTTGACGTGGCATATGAATAGTCATAACCCCATCCTTATCTAGTTTTGCTGTCTTCTTGGCTATATATATGCCATATTCTACTAGACGTATTTGCATCTCACCATCATTTAAAGTTTGTATCTCTATATGATATTTTATTCCATCAATTTCTAACACTAAATCAACTTCTATTTCATCAAAATCCATCATGGGTCTAATAAACTTTGGATTTATAGAAACGACTTTCGCTATCCCTGCTTTATAGTTTCTTCCAAAACATTCATTTATTGTGCCTAGTATGCATTCATCTGATAAATCTAACAGAGACTTTGTTACTTCATCTAATTGTACTGCGTCGTCCGAATTCATGTCACCCCTCCTCACCTATCATTTTACTACCAATCACCAAATTTTACAATCTACCAAAAAACTGTTGACAATATACCACTTGGTACATATAATAGTTATATACTACTCAGTATACGAAAGTTTAGGAGGATTTTTCATGAATGACAATGGTTTAAACAACGAGGCAAGCGTCTTAGGACAAGAATTTAATCCTATCGGGCTTATCAAATATGCTCTGCCTACAATTATAATGATGCTTTTTACATCAACAGCTGGTATAATCGACGGTTTATTTGTTGCAAACTTTGTAAACGAACACGCTCTAGCAAGTGTAAACTTAGTTATGCCTATTTTACTTTTACTTATTGCACTAAGCCTAATGCTTGCAACAGGTTCAAATGCCCTTATCGGTAAATTGCTTGGCGAGGGCAAAAATCATGAGGCACGACAAGTTATGACTTTATCTTACGTTGTAGCTATCATATTTGGGCTAGTAGTATCTACAATAGCATATTTATTTTCAGATCAAATACTTAGCCTAATAGGTGCAACTGATGTTTTATATCCTTATGCAAATGCCTACTTTATCGCTTGTATCCCTTTTTGTACTTGCGTTTTGCTTCAAATGTTTACACAATGCTATTTTGTAACAGCTGGAAAACCAATGATTGGATTTACAGCTTGTGCTATCGGTAGCATTACAAATATAATACTCGATTATTTATTAATTGTTCATTTTGACTTAGGAATAACAGGTGCAGCTCTTGCAACTTGTACTGCTTATAGCATTAGTGGACTATTTGGGCTTATATATTTTGCAACGGTTAGAACAGGGACACTGTATCTTGTGAAACCTAATTTTGACTTTAAACAGCTACTTCAATGTCTATACAACGGTATCAGCGAGTTTGTAAACATGGTTTCATTATCTATCACTTTAGTTTTATTTAATGTCATACTTATAGAAATTGCAGGCGAAAGTGGTGTTGCTGGTATCAGCGTAATTATGTATATTCAAAATATTTTATTGGCTGTATATATGGGATATGCAATGGGAGTATCCCCTATTATAAGCTATAAATTTGGTGCAAAATCATACGACCAACTTAAACTTATAAATGTTACAAGTGCCAAAGTAATTACGATGTTATCTATATTTATTGTTGTTTTTGTTATGTTGTTTGCCGAAATTTTGGTTGGTATTTTTATCTCACCTGACAGCGAAACATTTGCACTAACAGTTAATGGACTACGAATTTTTTCTACATGTTTCATTTTCATAGGCTACAACATATATGTTACAACAATGTTTACAGCACTATCAAATGGAAAAATATCTGGAATTTTATCACTATTAAGAATGTTAATCTTTACTGTAGTTCCACTTGTAACACTGCCATTTATCATCGGTATTAACGGGGTTTGGCTTGCTATTCCAGTAGCCGAAGTGTTAGGAATTTTCTCGACTATTTATTTCTTGAAAAAGTATAGAACAACTTACAATTATTATTAAGGAGCGTTGCAAATGAACGAAACAAAACTTAAAATACTAGAGACTATGCATCATCTAATAGCAATGCAAGGTTATGAAAAAACTTCTACCAATCAAATTTGCGAGTTGGTAGGAGTCAAAAAACCTACATTATATTACTATTTTAAAACTAAAGAAGACTTACTTTTGCAATGTGTTGAGTATTATATGTTTCAAACACCTACATTTGATAAAACTTTTAACGATAAACAAAGCTTTAAAAACTTTTTTTATAGTATAGGAACTAATTATATTGAACACCTTTTGACAAACATAGAAGAACGCAAATTTTTAGCCGAAGTAAAACTTTTGGAACAGCGTATCCCCAGCTTAAAACAATATTTGCAACAATACTACACTAATATTAACAAAGAGCTAATACAACTTATAGATATTGCAAAGTCTTTTGGTGTAATAGACAAGAATATATATTCACAAACTTTAATCACGTTAATGTTTACTATATTTGAGGGAATAGATAATACGATTTTATATTATTTTGATGAAACTAGTCCTGAAGATATTACCGCTTCATGGGTTCAATTTGTCAACTTGCTATTTAATTAATTACCTCTTTACTTATCATTTTTTTAATTGTATAATAAGTGATGATTAATAGCGAATAGGAGCGATTTATGTTAGTAGAGTTTGTATTGGAATATATTTTGCATACTTTAAGCATTGCTATTCCTTTGTTTATAGTATATTTATTTTTCTTTAGAAATAAAAGTGTTGTTCATCATACAACCGTTTTTTATTTAATTTGTTTGTATATAATAACAGTATTTCGACCCAACATGTCACTCACGGGTCTGTCAAACAAAAGCTTAGATACTATCAATTTGACTCCTGCAGTGGAGCTATGGAAATTTGTTAAGTACGGATATTTAAATTTATTTATATATAATTTCGTTGGAAATATAGCTTGGTTTATTCCTCTTGGTATACTGTTACCTATACATGGAGGAAAATTTGAAAATTTTTGGACGACAGTTAAATGCGGATTTTATACATCTTTATCAATTGAAATTTTACAATTCATATACAACACAGGTATAAGCGATATAGACGACCTTATTATTAATACTTTGGGTACAATAGTTGGATTTGGTATGTATCAAGCCTACAAATCGGTACAACAAAAAAACTCAAGTTTTATTCAAACTTGAGTTAACTCTTGTTACTTTGGTTTGTAGTAGTAATTGCCTTCATCTTTACTAAACCACTTATTATTTTTTCTAAGTTCTAGATAAGTATTATAAGCCTTTTTTAGAATGTATCGCTCATCTGAAAATTTTACTAGATGATACGCCTCATAATATTTATAATATCCCGCATCTACAAAAAATTCTTCCCTTTGCGGTTTAGTGTAAAACCCATTTGCTTTCATTAAGTACCAATGTACAGTTTTGTTCACAACATCGTCTTTTCCTTGAAAAGTATATTGGCTTGACCCAATATACTTGACGATTTGTGCATCAACTCCTGCTTCTTCCTTAACTTCACGCAAAGCAGTTACTTGGTGCGTTTCCCCAGCTTCAACAGTTCCTTTTGGTAGCACCCATCCTACATACCTATTTTTGTAATCTTTGTACAGAACTAGTAGTTTACCTTTGTGAATAACTACTCCTCCACAACTGACAGTTTCAATCATATTATCTTCACCTGTCTTTCTAAAGTATGCTTATTATATATATTATAAACTTTTTTTAGAAATTTTTCAATATGATTTAATAATTCCTATTATTTGCTAGAAATTGATGTAACAAACTTTCGGCTATATCTAAAGAAACGCCTTCTTGATTTTCTACTATAATAGCAAATGCAAGCGACTCAGAACCTTCTATAATATAACCCATCACCCAAGAATGAGGACTAGATGTTTCATTTTGTGCTGTTCCAGTTTTAACTCCAACTCGACCTTCAACGTCATTTAAAGAAACTGCCGTTCCACTTGCAACAACACTTTCCATAAGTCTTTGTAATTCAAGCACTTGCTCTAGCTCCAAAAACTTTTCATAATAGCTTGGTAGATTTTTTAAAATTTGATATCCTGCTGTATTTTGTATATAATCCACGATATATGGACTCATCAAAATGCCTTCATTTGCAACCATTGAAGCAAGCATCGCCATATGAAAAGGTGTAACTAGCGTTTGCCCTTGTCCCATGTAGCTTAAAGCAGTGCTAAAGCTGTCAGCATCTGCTATATTTGTGCTACTACTTGCAACATAAATATCTGTTGGTAGAGGAATATTAAACAATAAGTTTTCTGTCATTTCTTCTAACTCATTTGGCGTAATATAATTTAATAAATTTATAAAAAATGTATTACAAGATACCGCAAAAGCTTCATCAATTGTTACTTTCCCATGCCAATTTTCATTATAACATCTAATAACATTTCCATCTATTTCAATTTTACCTAAACAAGTATATGATATATCAGTCCAAGTGTCAGGATATTTTTCCATAAGTGCAATTGTTGGCACAACTTTAAATATTGACCCTGGCGGATAAAGCCCTTGTGTTGCACGATTTACTAGAGGGGTATCATCTGTTGCTGATATCAAGTACTCCCAATCTTCATAAACTGAATTTGGGTTAAAAGTTGGTGCGCAATACATTGCTTTAATTTTACCTGTTGACGGCTCTATAACGACTGCCGCCCCAACTTTATCCACAAATTGTTGTTCAAGAACTTGTTGAAGTCTATTATCTAGCGTTAGATAAATATCTCTACCTTCAAACTTCTCCCCAAAAAAGAAATTTTCTGCGATTTCACCCAAGCTATATGTTGGTGCCAAAAGATGTAAATTTAATTCTTTTTCAAGCCCATATTCACCAATTCCCGTATATCCAACTGTATGAGCATACCTATTTTGATACACATATACACGATTATTATTTATATTTTCTGTTAGTTTGATACCATTAGTGTCATAAAAATTCCCTCTAACTACTTCTTCCTCAATTTGTGACATACGTGGATTAAAATCATGAATACTTAAAGTAGTATATTGATTTATAGAAATATCATATACTTTCACACAACATGCTAGCAACATTATTACAAAAAATATTGATATATATGTTATACTTTTATTATTCATTAACAATTTCCTCTATTTCCATATCTTTATGCAAATCTAAATGTATTATAGTCAATATCATGCACATCGAACTAAACATTGACGACCCACCATAACTTACTAACGGCAGAGTAACCCCTGTTAGCGGTATTAGCTGAAGTATTCCACCTAGTATAATAAACGTTTGTATAGTTAAAAAAGTTATATATCCAAAAGTTATATATCTAAACAATTCATTGTGATGCCTACTAGCAATAACACCTGCCCACAATGTTAATATAATATAACAACTTATTACACAAAGTCCTATTATCGTTCCAAGTTCTTCAACAATTGCAACATAAATGAAATCAGTTGTAATCAGCGGCACTTTTGATGACATTCCTCTACCTAGTCCACTACCCATTGCACCCCATGTCCCCATTGCAAAAAATCCCTGTACTAGTTGATATGCACTCCCGTCCATATTTTCCCACGGATATAGCCATGCTTCTATTCGCAGTTGAACGTATTCTAATATAGAAGCAAGCAACAAAAATCCAATAGCTCCTATTAATAATCCTGCTATCGGTATAATTATTTTATTTGTTGCCACATATACCAATATAAAAGAAGTTAATATATATACAAGTGCCGTTCCTAAATCTCTTTGTATCACAAGTATTAGTGATACTATCGCTGTTAGTGCCAATATTTTTTTTATTGTGTTTTCTTGTTCTAGCTCCGTAAGAAACTGAGATAATACTATAATATATAACACTTTTACTAATTCTGATGGCTGAAAAGCTACAGGTCCTATTGTCGCCCAGTTTAATGCTCCATATTTTACTTCACCAAATATAAATGGCAAGCACAGTATTACAACTATAATTGCACAATATATATTATAAATGTTATATTTGATTATTAAAGGTAATATCTTTGCAAAAGAAAATCCAACCACTACGGCAAAACCTATCCATAACAACTGCCTACTTGCTAAATATATATCTAATCTAGTTAACATTATTTGTGATGTAATTAATAAAAAAGCTATTGTGTACCCCCCAATATAATATTGTGGTCTATCATATCTTTTTAGTTGTATGTTGAGTGCACTAATCATAACAATTATTGCACAATAATTAAGCCCTATATCAAGCATATGTTCTGGTTCATTGTACACTAACAATATCATTGATAACGTTACTAAAAACATCAATGCTTTGTATATCCAAGTAATTCTCCTAGTTGAATATTTTTGCATATTTGTGTTTATTGGTTCGCAAAATGTAACGATAAATATAATAATCATTACAGATACATATGTTAAGAAATATCTGCTTAACAAAATCATTAAATCCATTTGTTTCCTCCTACTAATTATTTTAGTAGAGTTTGTAATACTTTTTTAACCTCTTGACTATCTTCTATACTAAAGTTTAGTCTAACTCCTGCTAAATATTTAATATTTTGATAGTGTTGCTTTATCGTTGGTGACTCACTCAAAATATGCATATGACATGACTTACAATCTGTTTGAATGTGCCACTTTGCATCTTTTCTATCTGTTATATAACATGCTTTTTTATCATGTTTTTGACATACATTATAGTGTCCTAACACACATTGATTTGTTACCATAACTGGCAAATGCCC
>LNZQ01000216.1 GCA_002007315.1 Epulopiscium sp. Nele67-Bin004 | reverse complement strand
ATTCAAGCAATGTTGTACACATTTGCATTAAAGTTTTTAAGTGGAGAACAACTTGAGCAATTTAAGGAGGTGTTTAAATTGACAGCATTAGGAGAGATGTTATATAACGATGGGATAAAAGAAGGAATAAAAGAAGGAATAAAAGAAGGCGAACTAAAAGGTAAAGTAGAAAAAGCGATAGAAATAGCAAAAGCTTTACTAGATGTGCTAGATGATGTTACTATTTCATTGAAAACTGGATTATCACTGGAAGAAGTTAAAGTGTTACGTAGCGAAAATAACTAATAAGTCTGGAGGTTTGGCGAGTGCTAAACCTCTTTAGCCGTGTGATAATATAAATATTAAATATATTTAAGGAGGTTCTTTATGCCATTATTCAATAATAAAGTAGCAACTTTAGGGCTAACTATGGCACAAGTTGGTAGTGGATTAGGATACCAAAACGCTATATATAAAATTCTAAATTGTGAAATTGAGCCTGAAAAGATTTATATTGACATACTATTTCATAGAATGGGTTTTGAAAAACTTGATTTAGACTGGTATGTATCAAACAGTCAATATGTTTTGTATACAAGTAGAAAAGCTATAATGCAACTTATAAAAGAGGATAAGTTAGAAGAAGCAAGGCAATTAATTTTGCAATATGACCCAACTAATAAATTGAGTAATCCACACAAGCAATTTAAGCTATATGCAAATACTCTTATTCATGAAAAAAATGGGGCATCATCTTCAGGCTTGGTAAACTTATATAAAGCGGTTATACAATCAACAGTTCCAAATTTTGAGGAAGTGCCTATCATAGATTTACTTTTAACACAAGCTGAACTGTATTTTATACTTGAATATATACGTCATATAAAATCTATTGACTATAATAAAGCTATCAATTTATATTTTGAAGTGTTAGCATTTTTGGAAAGAAATGATATTGTTAGTGTGTGGACAAAATCAATATACTATCCAAAAGTTATAATCAACTTAGAAGAATATTTTGTTAGCGAAAATAAAGAAGATGAACTATTACCTTTATGTGATAAAGCTATAATTTATTTAACTCAAAAATATAGATTTGGGGAGTTAAGTTTGATACTAAAAATCAAGATTAATGCCTTAGAGAAAATCAATAAAACTGATGATGAATATAAAAAAGCTGTGAGTTTATATAATGAGATAGTTAATGTGTATTTGTACGCAGAAGTGCCTATTAACTTTGATGATAAATATGACCTGTACAAGTGGGTGGATGTATATAATATTGGTGAAACAATAAAGGCTAGGCGAACACTACTTGATATGTCACAAGCTAAACTTGCCGAAAATATTTGTAGCCAGCACGCTATATTTCGTGCCGAAAAAAAGAAAAGTTCACCACACGTGCAAGTTGTTAGAGAAATTTTGACCAAACTTAATCTTTATGGTGATGTAATCAGTGCTAGAACACCGTTTGTTGGAGATGATATTTTTTTGCTTAATGAAAAAGTCAGCGAACTATTTTTAACTCAGAAATACGATGAGATGCAATTATATTTAAATCAACTTGAACAACAAATTGATATGAACGACAAACATAATATTCAATGCGTTGGAACTAAAATTAAATTTCTGGAGCTTAAAGATGGAAAAATTACAGTTCAAGACTACTATAAATATTTGGTTGATGCTTTGGCACTAACTACTAATATACAAAATATATTGTTAAAGCCTACCCAAATACATTTAAGCCACAATGAACTTGAACTAGTTGCTAATATTATAAATGCTTTGGGGAAAATGGGCGTGCGTGAAGATACGTTTAAGTGGATAAAGGCAATGGAAACATATTTGGAACAAACAAATGGGGAAGTTTTGTCTGTGGAAAGGCATATTTATGTTTCAAATATGATTGCTAGTGCATATAGAAATTTAGGGGAGGTTGATTTGTGTCATTCCAAGGCTTATAAAATTTTGGTGTATGCAATAAGTAACAACTGCTGGAAAGGGCTAAGCACTACGCTTGACGCATTGGGAAAAAACTATGCCATTTATTAACGAATATATCGACTACAAATTAGAAAAACTGGGGATAACGATGGCACAATTAAGCAGGGGGTTAGGTTATCAAAATATTATATATAAAGTTGTAAGCTGTGAGGTATCTCCCGAAAAAATGTTGATAGATAATATGCTGCATAGACTGGGGATTGAGCGAGTTGACTTTGAATGGTATATATCGAAAACTGAATACGAATTATATATATCCCGAAAAAATATTATTACCCTTATAAAAGAAGAAAAACTTGAACAAGCAAAGACGTTGATAGAAGAGTATGACCCAAATAACAAACTAAACAATCTACACAAGCAGTTTAAGATGTATGCAAATGCACTTATAGCTGAGAAGTGTAATGAGTTGCCTCAAAATTTAGTTGACATGTACAAAAATATTATACTTCAAACTGTGCCAGAGTTTGAACAAGTACCACTTAAACAACTATTACTAAGTCAAGCAGAGGTATGTTTTATAGTTGAATACGCTTATCATATGAAAAGTGTAAACCATAGTCAAGCTATAACACTTTATTTTGAGCTATTGAAATTTTTCACAACAACTTCTGTGAGCACACAAATAAAAGCTATTTTTTATCCAAAAGTGATTTTAAACATTGCTGGCTATTTAGTTAAACAACAAAAAGAAGTGACATTAATATCATTGTGTGATAAAGCGATAGGTTATGCAAGAGAAAATTTTAAGGAATTTATACAAATCAGCCAAATGTTAGAACTTAAAATTAAAATGATGAAACGGGTTAGTAGGGGAGGGAGAGAACTTAAACATGCTAAAAAGTGGCATAAAACTATTATAGAGATGTACCAAAGTCAGGACGTTGAGATGACTTTTGATATTAAATATGAGATTTATAATTTTGAGGATTATTATGTTATTGGCGATATGATAAAAAGGCGACGCATACTACTTGGAATTTCACAAGCAAAACTTGCCGAAAATATATGTGACATAAAAACTATATACCGAGCCGAAAAGGGGCAAAGCACGCCACACCCAAAAATAACAATGCAAATATTTAAAAAGCTAGGATTAATGGGTGATTTATGCTGTTATAGAATACCTTTTGTTGATGGGGAAACTTATGAACTTCATTTGCAAATAAGTAATTATATTTCTATAGGAGATAAAGAAAAATTATATGACTCAATTATTAAGCTAAAAAATAGTATTGATATGGATGACACATATAATATTCAATGGATTGATGGATATTTAGCATACAAAGGAAAATTGTATGACCAAAGGGATGCTAATCAATGGGTTATATATTTGAAACACTTGCTATCTTTAACCGTAGATATAAAAACTTTGTTATCAAAACCTCACGAAGTATATTTAACTGAAGTAGAAATTTTTTTAATAGCAAGTATGATAGATTCACTAAGAGAATCAGGGCAAGTTGATTATATGAAACAAATAATAGAGATGATTTATCAATATTTTGAGGGAATAAACTTTAGTGTTGTTTCTCCTATGCCATACATTGCGTTATGCAATAGAAATATCAATGGGTTACAGTATATAGATTTGTCTCTTTCTAATCAAAAAGCTATAAGTTTAATAAAATTCTGCGTGCAGTCTAATAATGTGTATGAAATGTGTTTAACAACTTTAATGGTTGCAAAAAACTATAGAAAACAAATAGAAATATCACGTCCCATGAATGATGATGAACGAAAGAAATGCATTGAAATACTAAATAAGGCCTATATATTTGCAAAAATAATAAAGGCACAACAAGTTATACAAATGGTAACCAATGAAATTGATACAGTATAACAATACCCACTTTAAGTGAAAATCACCTCAAATTTTTGCGGGAGTAATCACCTTTAAATGGGTATATATTTTTGTGGGGGTTAGGGGTATAATTTGGTTATAGTAAGAGAGAGGGAGATAAAAATTATGTTGAAAATAAATTATAGACGAAATTATAAAATAAGTTATACTTTAGGTGTATTGGCAGGGGCATTAAGTATAACAACACTAACATCTGCACAAGAAACTATGACAATTAGCGACTGGGCAAAACCAACAATAAGCCACGGAAGTAGGTTTGGAATTTATCCTTTTGAG
>LNZQ01000215.1 GCA_002007315.1 Epulopiscium sp. Nele67-Bin004 | reverse complement strand
TAAGTCGTTCCCTAAGAGATACTGCATACAAGGCTTTACAAGTTAAGGAAAAGCTGACGAGACAAAATTCAAAAGAACCAACAATTGAAGAAATAGCACATGTTTTGGAAATACCAAGTGAAAATATTGTTGTTGCACTTGATGCAATTCAAGATCCAATTTCACTTTTTGAGCCTGTTTATCATGATGAAGGTGATGCATTATACGTAATGGATC
Source organism: Epulopiscium sp. Nele67-Bin004 (assembly GCA_002007315.1). The sequence goes on along the minus strand of LNZQ01000215.1, from coordinate 8,181 downwards.
AAATTAGTGATGACAAGAGTCAAGATGATATTTGGTTAGAAAACATAGCACTAAAAGAGGCAATGAAACGTCTAAATGATAGAGAAAAACATATTTTAACATTAAGATTTTTCTCAGGAAAAACTCAAATGGAAGTTGCAGATGAAATCGGTATTTCACAAGCACAAGTGTCACGACTTGAGAAAACTGCTCTAAAACATATGAAAAAGTATATTTAAGACAAGACCCGAATATACTTAGGTATAAAAGGGGGAGTTTTATGAGAATTAGCGATATGAAACATAAAGAAATTATCAATATTCTTGATGGTTCAAGATTAGGTTATATTTGTGATGTTGAAATCGATTGGACAGAAGGCAAAGTAAAAACTTTGATTGTTCCAGGTCCAGGTAAAATAATGGGCATGTTCGGTAGAGAACTTGAGTATATTATACCTTGGGATAACATCAAAAAAATTGGCGAAGACACAATTTTAGTAGAACTTTGCGGTCAAGAAATTTAATTTTTATAGGTCAAACATGTGGTTTAGGGCATGTTTGACCTTTTTTTATTCAAAAAAAGCGTGGTCAAGAGAACGATATTGTATAGCTTGGGCAATATGCGTGTCCCCTATTAGCTCGCAGTCGTCTATATCGGCGATTGTTCGGGCTATTTTGAGTATTTTGTGGTAACTTCTAGCACTGCTTCGAGATGCACCAAGCCAGCTTTTTAAAAGCGTGTCAGCCGTTTCAGATAAGGTGCAATATTTATTTATTTGGTCAACGGTCATATTAGCATTGTTACTTGTGCCAAATCGATGTTTTTGTCGTTCAAGACCAATATATACTTTTTCTTTCATTTGGGAGGTTGACATAGCTTTTGTTTTGTTTATGTTTGAGAAGTCTATGGGTTGAGTTTCTATGTGCAAGTCAATTCTGTCTAATAGTGGTCCTGACAATTTGTTAAGATATTTTTTTACTACAGGAAGACTACAGCTACATTTTTGCAAATCTGGATAATATCCACAAGGGCAAGGATTAGTTGAGGCAATTAATAAGAAGTCGGCTGGGTAAGTAACATTATGTTGTGCTCGTGAAATAGTTATTTCTTTTGATTCTAGTGGCTGACGTAAGATTTCAAGCGTTTTTTTACTAAACTCTAATAGTTCATCTAAAAATAATATACCTAGGTGAGAAAGGCTGATTTCTCCAGGTCTGGGGTTTGAGCCACCTCCACATAATGCCTGTGGCGTAATTGTGTGGTGAGGAGTTCTAAATGGTCTACTAGTTACAAGTCCATTTGTAGGCAATAAATCTGCTAAACTATAAATCTGTGTGAGTTTTATAATCTGTTCAAAAGATAAGTCGGGAAAAAGCGAAGGAAAGCTTTTGGATAACATTGTTTTTCCAGACCCTGGTGGACCAATAAGCAACAAGTTGTGATAACCACAGGCTGCGATGATTAAAGCACTTTTTGCGTATTCTTGTCCGTATATATCGTTATAGTCGTTGTATATTATGTCATCATGTTGTATAAAGTTTGTCGTTTGGTTTTGCTCTAAAGTACTGTCACGACCGTTTAAAAAGTTGATCACATCTTTTATAGTGTCTGCATACAAAATTTTGTCGGTATTTAGGCAACTAAGCTGATGTTTACTAGTTTTAGGTACAATAAAATAAAATGATTGTAGTTCTGGTGATGCTGTTAGTGCACAAATTATTGGGAATAATTGACGTGATGAACGTAATATTCCGTCTAGTGCAAGTTCACCAAAAAACAAATAATTTGTTTTGGGATTGTTGACAATTCCGGCACATTGCAATATGGCAATTGCCATAGGTAAATCGTATAATGACCCTTCTTTCCTTATACTAGCAGGAGCAAGATTAATAGTTATTCGACTTACAGGAAACACAAATCCGCTGTTATTGATTGCACTTCGTATGCGGTCTTTAGATTCTTTAACGGAGGAGTCTGGCAGACCAACAATATCAAAAGCAGGAATACCTGTGTTTAAGTCAACTTCTACCTGTATTTCTATAGGGTTTAGACCGTTTAGAGCATAGCTAACTAATTTACAAAACATATATAGTTCCTTTCAAGGATATTTATTCAAATTATTTCCAAAAAAATAAAATTTATTCAGTTAAAGTAAAAATATTTTTTTTAAGTTTAAAATCTCAAATAAACGGTTATTATCTATATAACAAATAAACGGAAAAATATTTTACAATAATCTATGCAAAATTAAAAAAAAATAGTATAATGAGGGACATATATGGAAATTTACAGTATTTGGTTAAATAATTTGAACATGAGTGACAGAATAAAGTTAAAGTTATACAACAGGGCAGGTGGAGCAAAGCAAGTGTTTGAGCTATCTCAGAGTGATTGTCGTGAATTAAATCTAAATGATAGACAAGTTGCAACGCTTATAAATTATAAATCTAAACTTGAAGATGCGGAAAAAATATTAGAAATTACAAAAAAAGAAAAAATCGATATAATAGATATTGATTCAAAATACTATCCAGAATTGCTTAAAAATATTGATGATGCCCCTATCGTGTTGTATGGCAGAGGGGATAAAAAACATTTAAGAGGTATACACTTATCTATGGTCGGTGCTAGACACTGTTCAGCGTATGGTTACAATATAGCAAAAGATTTAGCACAGAAGCTTTCAGAAGATGGGGTTACAATTGTAAGTGGACTTGCTGAAGGAATAGACAGCGGGGCACATAAAGGTGCTTTGTTAGGAGATAAGTCGACAATTGCAGTGCTTGGGACAGGAGTTGATATTTGTTATCCAACAAGCAATAGAGATTTGTATGCACGTATTGCAAATGAAGGATATATAATTTCCGAATATGCTCCAAAAACAGAAATTAGGGCATATCATTTTCCACGTAGAAATAGGATAATTAGTGGAATGACTTTAGGGGTAATTGTTGTGGAAGCTGCAACAAGAAGTGGTTCGCTTATAACTGCAGATAGAGCACTAGAACAAAACCGTTTAATTTTTTCAGTACCTGGAAATATTGATAGCAAACTTAGTAAAGGCACTAACGATTTAATTAAAAATGGAGCGAAACTTGTTGTAAATAAAACAGATATAATAGAGGAATTACCTGACTATATTAAGTTACAATTGGACGTAAAAAATAACGATTACGATAAAAAAAATAAAAATTCTCTTGATAAAATGGAAAGTTTGGTTTATGATTGTGTGAGTCGTGAACCGATACCACGAGAACAAGTACAACAAAAAGCTAATATAGAAACAGGTACGTTAGATATGGTTTTAGTTAGATTAGAACTAAAAAAATTTGTACAACGAATTCCTGGGAATAGATATATGAGATTAAAATAATAGGAGGTTTTTTATGAATTTAGTAATTGTAGAATCAGCAGCAAAGGTAAATACAATTAGTAAATTTTTAGGCAAAAGTTATAAGGTTGAAGCATCTGTGGGGCATGTGAGAGATTTACCAAAAAGCCAGCTCGGAGTAGATGTAGAAAATGATTATGAGCCTAAATATATAACGATAAGGGGTAAGGGGGATTTGCTCCAAAAGCTTAGACGTGAAGCGAAAAATGCTAAGTGTATATATTTGGCAACTGACCCTGACCGTGAAGGAGAAGCGATTTCTTGGCATTTATATCACTCTCTAAAACTTGAAGGAAAAATAGTTAGACGAATAACCTTTAATGAAATAACAGAAATGGCAGTAAAAGAAGCGTTAAAGTCGCCTAGAGATATAAATACAGATTTAGTTGATGCACAACAAGCTAGACGTGTTTTGGATAGACTTGTTGGATACAAAATTAGTCCGATTTTATGGAAAAAGCTTAGAAAAGGTCTTAGTGCAGGGAGAGTTCAATCTGTAACACTTAGACTTATTTGTGATAGAGAAAAAGAAATTACTGAATTTATTGAGAAAGAATATTGGTCTGTTGAAAGTTTATTCAAAATGGGCAAAACTAAAGGGTTTGAAGCAAAGCTTGACAAAATAGATGGGCAAAAGTTTGAAATTCGTAATGCTGATGAGGCACAAGTTATTATAGATGAGTGTCTAAAAGATAAGTTTGTTGTGACAGAATGTAAAGCAAGTGATAGAGTGAAAAATACTGTATTGCCATTTACAACGAGTACTATGCAGCAAGAGGCATCAAAACATTTAGGGTTTTCAACACAAAAAACGATGAATATAGCCCAACAATTATACGAAGGTATTAAAGTTGGAAAAACAGAATTTGGTATAGTAACTTATATTCGTACAGACTCAGTTCGTATTGCCGAAAGTGCAAAGCAAATGGCAGAAGATTATATAAAAGAAACGTTTGGAGCAGAGTATCTACAAGAAAAAGTCAAAACTAAAGCAAAGACTTCAAATATACAAGATGCCCATGAAGCTATTAGACCAACGTATATTGATAAAACTCCACAAGAACTTAAAGAATATTTGTCACGTGATCAATATAGATTATATACTTTAATTTGGAATAGATTTGTTGCAAGCCAAATGGCACAAGCGTTATTTGAAACACATTCAATAAAAATTAAAAATGGGAAATACACATTTAAAGCAAGTTATTCAAGACGTAAGTTTGAAGGATTTTTGAAGGTTTATAGCTTAGAAGATAGCACAAAACAAGAAAAAGTAATTAATGTATCAGAAGGTCAAGAACTTGAACTAATTCAACTTACGCCAAATCAACATTTTACACAACCACCCGGTAGATTTTCAGAGGCATCTATAGTTAAAGCACTTGAAGAAAATGGAGTAGGAAGGCCTAGTACATATGCACCTACTATTACAACATTGTTAGCTAGAGGATATGTTACAAAAGAAAATAAAGTGTTATACCCAACAGATTTAGGTGAAATTGTAAATAACATTATGTTGGATTATTTTGAAGAAATTGTAGGGGTAGAGTTTACTGCACATTTAGAAAAAGCTTTAGATGAAATTGCATCAGGGAATATTGAATGGAAAGAGATTATTAAAGCATTTTATCCACATTTTAATACGACAGTTATAAGAGCAGAGTCTGAAATAGAAAATATTGATCTAACAGAAACGACTGATATTCCATGTGATACATGTGGTACAAATCTTGTAGTTAAATATGGTAGATACGGGAAGTTTTTGGGCTGTCCAACTTTCCCAGATTGTTATTTTACAAAGCCATGGTATGAGGCGATAGGAACTAAATGTCCTATATGTGGTGGTGAGATTATTCTTAAAAAGACTAAAAAAGGTCGTATTTATTATGGGTGTGACAATACTAGCGAAGAGTGCGAATTTATGTCATGGCAAAAGCCAACAGGTGATAAATGTCCAAATTGTGACGATATACTTGTAGAAAAAGGTTCGGTTAAAAACAAGAAAATTGTCTGTAGAAGTAATACTTGTAATTATGGGAAAGAAAATACTAAGAAAGAATAATAAAAATGGCACTATAATAAGAAAAATAAGAAAAAAGTGTTGAATTGTCTTTTTGTTTGTGATATTATGACTAATGTATCTATAAATTGGAAGCATAAATAATATACTATAAATTTATAATTTTTTAAAATATTTAAGGAGGCACATTTGTATGTCGGTAGAATTATTACAGAAGATGAGAAAAGTCAATAGACTATTACAACGTATTGGCTCAGATAGACTAGTATTTTCTGATATTTGTGAAGTAATTAGTGACGTTTTACATTCAAACACAGTAGTAATAAGTAGTAAGGGGAAAGTTTTAGGTATAAATAACTTATTTGTAAATGATTTTGTAAATAGTGAGCAATACTTAGGCTACGCCATAAATGATCAACTAATTTCTATTATGGACATAAGAGAAAATCTATCTATGGAAACGATATTTTCGGATTCTGCTAATAGTGCAAGTTACATTAGTACTATTATCCCAATTGTAGCAGGTGGGCAAAGACTTGGAACTTTTATTATTTACAAAGAAAAGAGCCAAGGCGAATATAAAACAGATGATTTTATACTAGCGGAATATGGAGCTACAATCGTTGCAGTTGAGATGCTAACTTCCCTCAAAGAAGAAGTAGAAGAAGAAAATAGAAAATTGGCTGTTGTAAAGTCGGCAATTGCCACTCTTTCTTATTCAGAGCTTGAAGCTATATTCCATATTTTTGAAAAACTTGATGGAACAGAAGGTCTTTTAATTGCGAGCAAAATAGCTGATAAAGTTGGAATTACTCGTTCAGTTATAGTTAATGCTTTACGTAAGTTTGAAAGTGCAGGCGTAATTGAGTCACGTTCGCTTGGAATGAAAGGGACGTTTATAAAAGTATTAAATCCAGCACTACTTGATGAGCTTAATGCAATAAAAAAATAAATGTTCAGAACTGCTAAAATTTAGCAGTTCTTTTTGTGTGTCAGTATCTTTATATGTGGTAAAACTATATAATATATTTAAAATAGTGAGGTGAAAAAAATGAAAAAAGTTATTTGGATAGTATTAGACAGTGTTGGAGTGGGAGAAATGCCAGATTCGCAGGAGTATGGAGATAAAGATGTAAACACGTTAGTTAATGTATACAATTACAACAAAGGTCTTAACTTACCTAACATGAAAAAGCTTGGGTTGTACAATATTGATGGAATTGAAATAGACGATAAAGAAGAAAATCCGATTGGTAGTTATGCAAAACTTGCTGAACTGTCAAAAGGGAAAGATACAACAACAGGGCATTGGGAAATGGTTGGACTTCATACAAAAGTAGCGTTGCCAACGTATCCAAATGGGTTTCCCGATGAGATTTTAGAGCCATTCAAAAAAGCAATAAATAGAGGAGTGTTGGGAAATATATCTTCATCAGGAACAAAAATTTTAGATGATTTGGGTGAGGAACATATGAAAACTGGTGATGTAATCGTGTATACATCAGCAGATAGTGTGTTTCAAATTGCGGCACATGAAGAAGTGGTACCTATTGATGAGCTATATAAAATATGCAAAATTGCTAGGGAATTGCTGGTTGGTGAGCATGAAGTGGCAAGAGTTATCGCAAGACCGTTTGTAGGAGAGCCAACAAATTTTACACGCACGTCAAACAGACATGACTATGCCGTTATCCCACCAGAAACAAATTTGCTAGACTATGCAAAAAAAGCAGGGATTGAAGTTGTTGGAGTTGGAAAAATAGAAGATATATTTGCAGGTAGCGGAGTAACAAAATCATTCCACACAAAAAGTAACAAAGAAGGTATGGATATAACTATTAAGTTAACAAAAGAAATGGATAAAGGTATAATATTTACTAATCTAGTGGATTTCGATATGAAGTGGGGACATAGAAATGACCCAGAGGGGAGCTGCAGCTTCTTTTAATGTGATTCAGCAACCTCTTTGTCTTATCCTGTTTCCATTTTTCCATTTCTGCCTGTCTCTCTTACCGGTCTTTGTGCAGGAAGCTTACGTTACCAGGTGGCTAACTAGAAATGTGAAAAATGAGATTATTACGGCTTGACCAGAGACAGCAGAATCATATCAAAAATCCAGGGAGTTTTCTAATTAGGTCTTGAAGACTCACTCGTATTGATTGAGATACTTCAGGCCTCTTGTGCATGTCTTTGGACTTCCTAAAATATTTCCAATTATTTTATTCTCTACCATATCCCTGGACACATGTGAACTCACTCACTCTTCATGCCACAGAATCACTGGTCTGCGCTAGCAGGATGGAGACTGAAAATAGATTTGCTTTACTTCAGCTCCACGGGGCCTCTGAGACCGGCAGTATTGATCTGTTTGTTACCTGTCAGAGACCTAAAGCTCACCTCCCTCCCTTGTGTTCTTGACTCATCGGATCAGAGAGTTGTGCGCGGGAGGATTCTGAGCTGGGGAGAAGCAGAGTGAACTCCATGACCTATATTCTTCATTGAATCTACCTGGGCCATGTAAGGAACATAAGCAGCAGGGATGTGGCCTTCAGAACTCAGTGTTAGCGTTTCCTCTTTATTACTGAAAAGGGATCACAGAGGAAAAAGGTGTGATCGACTGTTAAGATCTTGTTTGTCTCACCTGCTAATCAGTGGACTTGTCCTTTAAAGGCTGTGTCTTTGTTCAGATTAGAGGACAATGCAGCAATTACACCCTGTTCAGACTTGCTTTGAGCACAAAGACACAAGCATTTTGTTAGAGTTTCATATCAGCGGTGTTATAGAAACATTT
>LNZQ01000214.1 GCA_002007315.1 Epulopiscium sp. Nele67-Bin004 | reverse complement strand
TGATGAAAGGCAAAATTGATGTAATATCAGGTGTGCCAACGATGCTACGTGCAACGCTTGCGATTTCACCAATGATGCCAAAGAAAATGTTGTTAAATACTATCAAACAACAACAACAAGTAAAATAAAAAAAGTGGCGATAAATTCGCCACTTAACCCCAATCATCTGATTCACAATCTGTTGCAAATTCATGATACGGTTTACCGTTTGTACCAAGAAAAAGCTCACAATCAATTTGTCCTGTTATAGCCATGTTAGTTATTACATGACCAATATTGTTGTTTGCCCATAAAAGGTCATTTGGAAGATTGCCCTCCATCTCATGTTCTAAATACTCAACAATTTCAGATGGGTCTTTAAGTGATTCAAGAAGATAAACTACAGCAAGAGTACGTTTTACTTTGCATACATAAATTCGTCTTTGAACCTCATGTTTTGAAACTGCAATAATCATTGCCATTATAGGAAGTAGAAAAAATAACATTCCTAATGTTGAGCGTCCTATAAATGATAGCCAGAAACCTAAAAATACTGAAAGTGTTGATAATAGCATTGCTCTATTAGTCATAACTTGCTTTTCTATATATACCATTAAATCTCTATCGTACGTATGTAGTCTTTCTTGAAAATGCTCAATATCTGTACGATATTTCTCTAAATAAAATTCCAATTGAATGCCCCCTAATAAACCCTGATATTCGACCCCGTTGTCGATTTTAAAATGATAATTGCCGTCATCTTTGATATATTCTGTACACAATTTGCTAATATTGTGTTACAAGATAGTAATAATTCCAAAAACTGTGGTCTTTTAATAATAACTAATTCTTCACAAAGTTTTGCCACAACTAAACTTATAAGAACAAAAAATAAAAATACTTCAAACAACTTGTTCACCCCCAATCTATATTTTACTATTATAACAGATTATTAACAAAATACAAATAAAATGGTAAGAAATTTCTCACCATTTTAGAGATAATTTATTCAAGAAATTTGTAACCTATTCCCCATACGGTAAAAATATATTGTGGTTCTCGGGGATTATTTTCTATTTTTTCCCTGAGTTTTCTAATATGAACCATAACTGTGTTATTATTATCAATATTTTGTTGCCCCCAAACTCTTTCGTAAATATCTTTGGCATTTAGCGTAACATGTTTGTTTTGCCATAACAATTTTAAAATATTGTATTCAGTGGGGGTAAGAAACAGTTCATCATTGTTTTTATACGCAACTCCTTTTTCTAAGTCAAGCATTAAGTCACGTTCTATTAATAAAGTATCACGTTTGGGCTGTTCATTAAATTTTGTGGCACGTCTAATTTGTGCTTTAACTCGGGCAATAAGTTCTAGGGGATTAAATGGTTTAATTATATAGTCATCTGCACCAGTGGATAGCCCTTGAATTTTGTCAATGTCTTCACCTCGTGCAGATACCATAATTATAGGGGTTGTATATTTTTTTCGTATTTCAATGCAAGCATCTGTTCCATTGACAACGGGCATCATAACGTCTAGAAGTATAAGTTCGATTTTTTCGCCGTTAGCTTGCATAGTTTGTATAGCCTCAAGTCCATTTTTTGCATAACACACATCATAATTTTCATTGGTCAAATAAATTCCAAGCAAATCACGAATGTCTTTTTCATCGTCTACAATCAAAATCATATGTCACCTCACAATTTAACAGTTACTGTGATAATATCATCGTCAAGCTGTGCCCAAATTTTTCCACCGTGCATAACAACGATATGCTTTGCGATTGCAAGCCCAAGTCCGCTGCCTCCAGTGTCGCTATTTCTTGACGTATCAGTTCGATAAAATCTTGTAAACAGTTTGTCTACATCTATATCATCAACAGATGCTGTTTTATTTCGTACGCTTACATATATAAAATCACTACGTTGTTGCACCACAACATTAATAATATTTTCATTATAGCTATATTTTATGGCGTTGTCTATTAAATTTTCAAACACTCGTGCAAGTTTAGACATATCCCCGTATATAACTTTGTCTGGACACATAAAGGTTAAGTCGATTTTTACGTTGTTTGTCGTTGCAATTGGAATAAGTTCGTCAACTACTTGAGATAGCAATGTTTGTATAGATAACCTAGAACGTTTGAAATCCACTTCGTTGTTATGAAGTTTTGTATATTCGAATAAATCATCAATTAATATTTTTAGTCTAGTTGATTTGTTGTATGCGATATTTACATATTTGTCGAAGTCATTTTCTGATTTGCACTGTTTGTCCCTAATAAGCCCGATATAACCTATAATTGCTGTTAGAGGCGTTCGTAAGTCGTGTGCTACGTTTGCGATAAGCTCGTTTTTTGTGTTTTCAACTTGTTCTCGTAGCTCTTGTTGAGTTTTAAGTTCCCTTTGCATATAGTCTATATCTTTTGCAACTTGAGCAAGTTGGTCTGCTCCTTGTAT
>LNZQ01000213.1 GCA_002007315.1 Epulopiscium sp. Nele67-Bin004 | reverse complement strand
TTATCTATATTAATATAATACCATATTTTGCCTAATTTTTCAATATAAAAGCTAAAAAGTGCCTCTATTATTTTTGCTCATAAACATACAGAGGCACACATGGAAATATACTTCGGCGAAAGTATATTTCATATAAAAAACCATATAAGTTGCCGCTTATGTCGGTTTTTAAATGATAATCGTATTATATATCAAAAAAAAAAATAGCAAGACCTTTTTGTCATTTTGTACACTATTTTTTAAAAATTTTATATGTATAGGGGTGGCGTATTCATCCCACATCTGAAGAAATGGGCTTTCTACGCTGTTTTCTGTGTAACTGAAGTTTTATAAAGCATATGTTTGCTATCTAAGTATTTTAATAACTCCTGTTTTTTTATCAATCGTCTATTCTTTTCGCTACGTTCAAAACATAATATACCTTCTTTATCATAGTTTTGCACTGTTCTTACATTAACTCCTAATAACTGAGCAACATCTTTTGGTTTATAAAATTCCTTTATAAAGTCTTTTTCTTGGTACACTTTACCACCTCCTCACATAAAGTATACCCATTCCACAGACAAAATAACAAAAATATATAAAAACATGTTACTTTTGTTTTTTTCACCTAGCAGTAAAACACCCCAATAGATAGAAAAATCCATATCAACTGTATAAATCTTGATGTAGATATGCTTGATTTGTTCACAGGTGATATTCGCAAATATATTTTTTAGCAAACTAAAAGGGGCATAGTCGCCCCTAAAATTTTATGCTTTAACAGCTGATTTATTTTTATTTCTTGCAAATTTTCGCATCTCAAACCACACAGGGCTTGCCACAAATATAGATGAATACGTTCCAGACAACACCCCAACAACAAGTGGAAATGCAAATTCTCTAACCGAGTCCGTCCCAAAAAAGTATAATAGTGACACCATAATTAGTGTTGTGATAGATGTATTAATCGATCTAGTTATCGTTTGCGATATACTCGTATTTATAATTTCCTCATCTAGCCCTTTAATTTTTTGGCGATTTTCCCTAATTCTATCAAAAACGATAATTGTATCATTAATTGAGTAACCGATAATAGTTAATATCGCTGCAATAAACGAATTGTTCACTGGTATTCTAAAAATAGCATACACCCCAACCATTATAAGCACGTCATGAATTAATGCCACAACGGCACTTGCCCCAAATTTAATATCTTGAAATCTAATCCAAATATAAATTAACATTAATATTGAGCCAAGAACAATCGCTTGTATAGCATTTGATTGAATTTCTGGGCTAATAGTTGCCGACACAGAGTCTTCACCAAGTATAATATTATCTTCAAGTCCATAAAATTCTTTTATTCCGTCAACAAACGCCACTCTAGGTGCTTGGTCTGTCACTTGCGTTGTAATAATAACTTCAAATGTGTTTGGCACATTTTGAATAACAGCTGAACCGTCACCCAAATATTGTTCTGCAAGCGGTCTAAGTTCATCATCTATGCTATACGCCTGTCCAATATCCAAATGAAACACTGTTCCACCTTTAAATTCTATATCAAAGTTTAATATATCACCAATTTGTGAGGCATTGTATGGCATAGCCACAAGACCTGCTATAATTAGCACCATCGATATAACAAAATAAATTTTTCTTTTTCCAATGAAATCCATTAGCTTGCACCTCCTGCTTTTGTGGCTTTTGCTCCATACATCGTTGGGCTGTTTAGCCCCAGTTCAACAAACGTACGAAGTAACAACCTTGTTACAACAAGTGCTGTAAACATTGATACTAATAGTCCAATTCCAAGTGTTGTTGCAAAACTTTTTATGATACCCGTACCAAGAATATACAACACGACTGATGCAATTAACGTTGTTGCATTTCCGTCAACTATTGCACTTAGCGCCTTATTAAATCCAGAGTCAACCGCCGAACGCACACTTTTTCCTGCAATAATTTCTTCTTTGATACGTGTAAATATAATAACATTTGCATCAACTGCCATACCGATTGACAAAATTATACCTGCAATCCCTGGTAATGTTAGCGTTGACTCTATCAAACTTAGCGTTACAATTAATAGTGATACATAAAATACAAGTGCAATATCCGCCGCAAGTCCAGACACTCTATACACAAGCAACATAAACACTAATATAATACAAAATCCAACTGTACCAGCTTGAACACTGCTATTAAAAGCGTCCATACCAAGCTTTGCACCAACTGCTGTTGATGATACTGGTATAAGCCCAAAAGGCAACGCCCCAGCCTCAATTGTATGTGCCAATTCTTTTGCCGAGTCAAGCGTAAAACTTCCCGAAATCATCGCACTTCCGTCCCAAATAACATCATTTACAACAGGAGCACTAATAATTTGCCCATCAAGCCTTATAACTATTGATTTACCTATGTTTTCTTGGGTTGCAATACGAAATGCCTCTCGTCCAACACTATCAAAGTCAAGCGAAACTATCGCCTCTTGTCCAAATCCTGTGTCTGCAAGTTGCCCTATTGCACGTGCAACGTTTTTCCCCTCAACAACTACATTTCCTTCTTCGTCCTCAAACGTCAAAAGAGCGGTTGCTCCTATGTTTGCAATCGCCTCTTGTGGGTCATCAACCCCTGGGATATTAACACGTATACGATTTGTTCCTTCAATAGCAACTTCTGCCTCAGTGTAGTTTCCTCGATCAAGTCTAAGTTGTATCATTTGAACAGCCGCACTCATCTCGTCTAACGTTGGGTCTGCAACATCTGCCTCATACACTATGTTAACTCCACCTTGCAGGTCAAGCCCAAGTCGTATGTTGTTGTAAGACAGTCTGCCATCAACATTAATTCCATAAATAGCAACATACGCCGTTATAGCGATAACTGCAATTATCCCTATCAGTTTTAAAACTGATTTGCCCATACAATCACTCCATTTCTTTAAATAGTCTAACCTATATAATACCGAAATATTTAGCGTTTGTATAGCCACTAGAGCATAAAAATAAAACTGTTGACCAGCTTACAGTTCGATTGATATAATTAGATAAAATAATACAAAGGAGAAATTATTTATGGAAATTAAATTTTTTGGACGTGGGGCAGGCTTTTTCCCCAAATATGGCAACAACAGTGCATACATCACATCTGGTGATGAACTATATTTAATTGATTGTGGGGGGTATACTTTTGAAAAGCTTGTTGAATGGAGTGAACTGGATAAATTCAAAAAAATTTATTGTCTAATTACGCATTTGCATGCTGACCACACTGGCGGATTAGGTACGTTTGTTATTTATTGTGATTTGGTGCTAAAAGTAAAAGCTGTAATTGTACACCCTGTACCAACTATAAAACAACTTTTGAGTTTGCACGGTCTAGCCGAAGACGCTTATGATTATCAGCCAAGTTTACCTATAGAATCAAGTGTAAAAGCAACAGCTGTTCCTGTACAACATGTTGATGTGATGGAATGCTTTGGGTATACTTTTGAAACTGGTGACCAATATGTTTATTATAGCGGAGATGCAAATACAATTTCACCACAAATAATAGCTGATTTGGAAAATGGCAAAATATCTCGCATATATCAAGATACTTCAATGTATGTCACACAAGCACATTGTTATTATAAAGACCTTGAAAAACTTATCGCACCTGAATTTCGTGACAAAGTTTATTGTATGCATTTAGACCATGACAATGCTGAACGTGAGCTTGAACAGCTTGGATTTAATGTTGTAGCAATTTAAAATTTTTTAAGTTAAATTAATTAACTATCCTATATTACTAATAAATTCACAGTATGATGCTGAATAATATAATATAGTATGATTCATATTTTAACAACTATTAGGAGGAATTTATGAGAATTAATGATATGGTTAGTCTTCAATTATTTCAACAAAATACAGGAAATTTATTTAGCACTAATATAAATAATACGCCTATGGGATATCGTGAAATGACAATCGAAGAGCTTGCAGCTCAAAACCCTGAGTGGGACTGGAGCATGTGTATTAATGGCAAAGAAAATAGCTATAAAAAAATTGTAGAAGTGTCAGATGATATTAAGACCGAAATAGCTGATATTGTTAGAGAAAACTTTATTAATAATAACGGCATGACTAATGGCGAGGATATGAATGCAGCATTTGAAGCTTATCGACAAACACTTGACCCTGACCTAAGACTTTCAGCAACTTATACGCTTAGTCAGTTTCAATTTGAAATAAGCGAAGCTTATACAAATGAAATTCGCTCGCATTATCCAAATTGGCAGTGTGGCGATTCTTTTGATACATCTATTTTAGATGGCTTTGACCCCTTAGCAACTTCAACCACTTCATCTATCATTTCATTTGATGCTCAAATCTAAAAAAACAGACAACTTAATATTGAGTTGTCTGTTTTTTTAGTTTAATACTCATAATTTACTGTCATTCGTGCTGAGGCTGTAGCTACTACACTTCCTGATGACATGTTAAATATTGTAGATTTTATATCGGTAATATATGGAATAATATTACTTACATATGGAAAAAAATTAAATTCTATTGCAATAACTCATTTTTAACTCTAGTATATAACTAAGTTTTTCCACGCTGACTCGTCAACGTCCGAATACACTCCATATATCAACAATGCATCTTCAATTTTTTCAAGCTCCTCAACAGTACCCCCACTTGTCACAATCGCATGAATTTGCTCTATATAAGTTCTTATAAATGTAGTTTTAAGCTCCTCATAATCTTCTTTATAAATTACCGATTTAACTATATAGTCCTCTGCCGTGTCGTCATTTTCTAGCAAATACTTTGCACAATACATATACGTTCCAAACGTATTATTTATGCTGTCGCCAAACTGCTGCTTTTCGTCGTCGCCTCCTTTAAATCTAGCCTCCATTTGTGCTCTGTCTGCGGGTGCATTTTCTGCGTCAGGTGGTGGGGGTGGATTATCTTGCTCTGATTGTCGCTGTCTACTTTGTTGTTCCTCATCTAATTGAACAGATAATGCCGAACTTGTTGTTGTTTCTACCTCTGTCGTAGTTTCCGTACGCTCCTCAATATATATATTGTCGTCTTGGTCGTTGTACTCGATAAAATATCCCAGTGGCGAATCTTTTAACACTGCATTTATAGCTCTAAGTGGTATGTAGGTGCGCCCCTCCTCTAGCAATACGAATAACTCCACTTCTTCACCATTAACGCCTTCAATTTGTGGATTGTTCAGGTCAATCTCCGTAGTAGTACCATTTTTTTCTATTAAAATTATGGCATGTGCCTCTTCGTCGTATCTAACTTCGCATTTAAGATGCTCCGCCATATCCCTAAGAGATATAAAAGCAGTCCCTTCTACATCTTTTAGTGATATATGAGCTTCGCCGTCATTTATTGTCACTTGTCGTTCAGTCGCATATAGTGTATTTGGAACAAGTAATAATGACGCAACTAATAAACCTGCCCACTTTTTTGTTTGTTTCATAACTATTGTCTCCTTGATATAATATTTTAATATTTCTGTAACATGTATATATTACCACAAAAATATATATCCATACAATGGTAAACCGACAAAAAAAGTAGTTTATCAAATTCAAAATCTTATACGAATGTGCATAGTTATAAGTTAATTTTTCACATAACCCTCGCCTCCTAAAATGTGTTTGTTATAAAAAACTATTTTATGTATTTTTATTTTAACGCATAATAATCGCCTCCTAACTTGGTATTATAAAAAACTGTTTTTAACCTATTTTGTAGCTTGATTTATCCCATATCGGTTTTCCTCTCACATATGGCATATTTTTCTTGAAAGCATTCTTTTTCACCCGTTTTGTCATTACATTTGTTTGTTGCTTCTCTTTCATTGTTGAAATATATTCAACTATCATTTCGTGCCAATAGTCTTTATTATGTAATATCTCCTGCTTGGTATCCCACTTTACTAGCTCCAGTTTGACCTCATCATTTTTAACGTATGTCACCAGTTTGTGATTATCCTTGATAAGTTCTAGCTGAATTCGTGGGTCTATATTATGCATTTTTCGTTTTACTTGCTTGTCCACTTTTTTAGGCTTTTTAGGGTCGTGAGCCTTTTTAACTTCATTAATTGACACTACCTCAAGACAAATTTGTTCTGCTTTTTCTTCTATATAAAATTCAGCGTTTGGATTTCTTTTAACAGCCAACAATTTTACCTCATCTGTTGGGTTATCAATAAATCTAATTGCACAACTGTCTTGTATTACTGCCTCAAACTGAACCATCTCACTTGGGTTGTCAATGTGTGCAATTACATCTGGCGACATACCAACTGCAATTAGTTGTACTTGTTCTGTTGGGTGCTCAATTTCCTTTATAGCCTCTGGCGTAGTTAACACTGCTCGTAGTTGTACTTTTTCGCTTGGGTTCTTTATAAACTGAATAGAGAAGCCGTTTTGTGATACCGCCGCTAATTGCACCTTTTCACTTGGATTTTCAATTTCTACTATTGTAGAACCGTTTTTTCGCACCGCTTGCAACTGTACTGACTCTGCTGGATTATCTATATATTGGATTGCCCAACACATTTGTTTCACCGCTGTTAGTTGCACTTGCTCATTAGGATTATGTATGTACTGTATTACCCAACCGTTGTTTTGTACTGCTTGTACCTGCTCTTGCACGTTTAGTGTATTGTAATTTATCATAATATCATTCTCCAATCTTATATGTAGTTGTTAAGTTGCTCGTCTAATAACGTAGTTGGTATCCAACGTATTTGGTGTCCTGCTCGTTATCTGTAACCAGTATATCCCACCAATTTTTGACTGTCAATTATAAAGTTTTTCTTGAATATTGTTAAACTATGGGGGTAAAGAGGTTAGAGAAGTTGGTATATAAGGGGTTAGAAATTTGAAAATTTTTTAAAATATTTTTAAAATATACGCACTTTAAGACACATAAAAAAGGTTTAGCCTATCCACTAAACCTTTTAGTTTTACTACTTTAAGTATTTTTTTAGTTATAAAAATCCAGTATTTCATATCCCATGTCTTCTAATCTATCCAAAATATTGTCATCAACAACGTAGTGTCCTGCTCCAACTGCTATAAAATAAGTGTTTTCGCCCTCTTGTTGCAACAATTTGTCTATCTCTTCTGCCATGTTTTGGTCACGCTCACCATACAAAACGCTCATAGCAGTAGGGTCGTCCATCACTTTTGCTAATTCAGAGAATGTTTCTAAGTCGCCTTGAATATAGTATTTTACCACTTCCAGAAATTCATCGTTGCTACCTACAAACTTGCTAGGATTTAATAGCATATCTAATGCCAAACTTAAACTATCTTCTACATATTGTTGTGGCAAGTCATCAAATTTATAGTCTAAAACATCTTCAAGCTCCAGTATAGGCTTGTTATCAAACATTGCTTGTTCGATAAAAAAAGCGTCTGTCCCATATTGACTAGATATTTCGCCAGTCATGTTTATATACGCTGTTCCTAACTCACTAGCCAAAAAATAAGGTTTTATTTGATTTGCCACTTCTAAAGGTAGGCTGTATAGTTCGCATACTTCTAATAATTTATCATACATTTCAACCGATATGTAGTCTGCTATTGTTCCCTCTGATATGCTCATGATTTCCATATACTTTTGTGCTGTTTCTTCGCTTAATCCAGTAGTTTCTAAAACTAAATAATCCGAATTATAATAAGCATCTCTTATATCTGCATTAATAGGAAACAAATCTGCTGGGCCTAAGTGAACAACACCAAATAAATATGCAGTGTTATCGTTATGCCGAATTTCCCAAGCCACACCTTTTGTAGATTTCTCTAATACGTCTTGAACTTGTTCAATCAATCTAGTTGCAAAAACAACAGATTCTTCAGTTGTCGCAATATCATTTAATCTTAAATCTGTTCCATCTCCTTGTATCAAACCATTTTGTACAAAATACTCAACGCCAGTTTGTGTATCGTTTAAGCTATCATATATGCTTATCGTTTGATACAAGCTATTTAAAATATTTTCTCTCGTTAAAGACATCTGGTTTATATCTGCTGTATAAGTTGGATTGTCCAATTTTATTGCAACATTATTAAGTAGCATTTCAAATTTATCTAATGTGATTTCTTGATTAAAGTTGTCATAGTGCCACTCAAAAGGATAAATTCCAAACCTACTTCCGTGGCTTATTGTTGGTTTTGCCCAGTCGCTAATTGTCATAGTTTCTTGTGCAGATGTTAGTGTTGTTATACTTAATGCCCCTGCCAATACACCTAAA
>LNZQ01000212.1 GCA_002007315.1 Epulopiscium sp. Nele67-Bin004 | reverse complement strand
CACGTTTTCTATTTTACATTATCAGAAACTCTCTTGTATAGTCCTGATTATCAAGGTCAGACGAAACTTTTTCAATTGCTATATCTCCAAGTTTAGGTTCATCTGTATTTGTTTCTACTTCATGGGGTCTAGGTGTTTCATCTGTTTTTGTATTCTCAACTTTAATTTCTACTTCTTCCCGTACTTTTTCTTCTTCTTTTAGATTTTCTTCTTTTGGTTTTTCTTCTTGTACTTTTTCTTCATTTACTGTATTTACTTGTACTGGTTCTTGTTGACTAGGTTGTGAGAGTGGTACAACAGGTTTTTCAGGTATATTTTTGCATAAGTTCGCTAATTCTTTGTCAACTTGGTTTGCTTGATTTAATATCGCTAGTTGTTCCCCTAACATTTTTCTAATATGTTTTTTGTAACTATCATATTGGTTTTTTAGGTTAATGATTTGTTGATTGTATAAGTCAACTTCAACTTGTACTTTATAAAGCAACTCATCTGCTGTACTTTGTGCTTCTTTTGTTAAAATCAAGCCATGTTTTTCTGCATCTTGTTTTACTTTGTCTGCATACTTCTGGGCTTCCTCTTTTAAAATTTTCACATCATTTTCAGCATTTGCTTGTTGTTTTTTAACTTGCTCATTAACTTTATCTTTTGCTTTTTTTACGTATTCATCGGCTTCTTGTTTTACACTATTTGCATATTCGTTAGCATCTTTTTTAGTAGCCTTTGCTTGTTCTTTAGCTTCTTTTGTTAGGGTTTCTGATGCATCAAGTGCTTCTTGTTTCGTTTCGTTTGCTGACTTTTGTGCAGTAACTAATACATTTTGTATCGTATCTTCCATTGTTTTGTAGTATTTCATTTCTTCCACCAAAGCTTCAACCTTACCTTTTAGGTCATGGTTTTCTTTAGTTATATGTTTGAAAGACTCCCCAACTTCTTCAAAAAAGTTGTTTACGTCTTCAATATTATATCCTCCGAATGCAGCTTTTTTGAAATCTTTATTTTGTATATCTATCGAAGATACCACTGTCATCACTCCTTATTATAAATTTACATAGTCAATATCATAACATTTTATCTAAATGTATCTTTCTACTGTTATGTACGTTCTCTGTTTTTTGCTCATGCCAGCTATATCTTTAATCCTAATCTTACCGTATCCTCTAAGTGTCAACACTTCTCCAGCTTCAATTTTGTATGAACTATTTATTATAGTTCCGCTTGATTTTCCTTTGCCTTGTTCTAATAGTTTATCACAACTAGTTCTAGATATTCCAAATGCCAAACTAAATACAGCATCAACACGCAAAGATGCCACTGTACCTGTAATTTCTTTAAATTTAGGCGGTTCAATTTCTAGCAAATCTTCTGTTATAATAGAACTTTCAACTTGCGAATATCTCCCAATTTGTGTTAAGTTCCATCGGATAAACTCACCTATATCCGAATGAGCTATAACATACGCACCAAAAGGCTTTGTTATTATATCCCCAATCTTATTTCTTTCTATACCTAGTCCTAACAAACTTCCTAAAAAATCTCTATGCGATAGTGGTTTTCCAATTCCTGTTTTAACTTCGATTTTTAAAATAGTAATTGGTACGTCGTATGCCTCATCATATGGTAAACAGGCAAGAACCCCTCTTTCGGCATATTCATATCCCCCAATAAACTTATATCTGTCTTGCATATACTTTCCAAAGTGTTTGGCTATAATACTTTTCATCCAATCTATTTCATAAAAATCTGTATAAAGTTCACGGCTTTGTGCCTCAGATTTTATAGTATATTCGTTAACAGTTTTTAAAAATAGTTTTTCACTTTCATTAGTTATACTTTCCCATTTAATAGCCACGTTTTCTCCCTTTATAAGTTGTTATTCTTTGTTTAGCTCGATGTGGTCTGGCACCATAACATAAATATTTTGTGCTACAAGTTCAACTGTTCCATCAAGTGCATAGCTTACCCCTGATAAATAGTCAAGTGCTCGTTGTACTTCACGCTCATCAAGTTTTTGCATGTTTACTATTATTGGCTTTTTCGACTTGATATATGATGCTATTTCACCTGTACTTGAGTAATCAGCCATAGTAATGCTTAGCAGTTCTTGACGTTTAAATCCTTGTTGACTTGATATTGAAACAAGTTTGCTTGAAGCTTGAGGTTGTGGTGTCCCTAGTCTAGGAATTGCTGGTTGTGGTGCTTCTGTTTCATATTCTTCTTCTTCCTCATACTCATCTTCATAGTCGGCTTGAAAACTTTTCATCCATTTTAGCATATCATCTCTCCATTCTTTTAGCGTATTGTCTATTTCCAAATATCGCCGTCCCTATACGTACACAATTTGAACCTTCTTCTACTGCAACTGTAAAATCATTGCTCATACCTACAGACAATATGTCCATATATACATTATCCAAGTTTTGTATTTGTATGTCAACAAATTTTTTGTAAATAATTTGAAATAACTTCCTATTTTCTTCTTTATCAGCAACATTTGGGGCTACGCACATCAAGCCTCTAACTTGTACATGACGTAACTGTTTAATATATTCTAAAATTTTATCAACTTCATTTATATCAAATCCAAACTTGCTTTCTTCGTTAGCAATGTTTATTTCAAGTAGTATTTGGCACACAATATTCTTTTTAAAAGCTTGTTTTTCAATCTCATCAATTAACTTGATGCTATCAACCGAGTGGATAAGAACTACCTTATCCACTATATATTTAACTTTGTTCGTTTGCAAGTGCCCTATAAAGTGCCAATTTATATCTAAGTCTGTTTGTGCGATTTTCGTTGTAAGCTCTTGCACTTTGTTTTCCCCAAAATCTTTTATACCGTTTGCGTATGCTTCCTCAATTGCCTCAATAGGGTAAGTTTTTGATACTGCTATTAACGTTATATCTGCTGTCGGATTTGGGCTTTTTTGTTTAGCGTCTTCAATTTGTTGTTGTATTTGATTTATTTTATCTAGCATGTTTTTTCCCTCAGTGTTATTTATTTTCAATATTTTGTATTAATTGATTTTCTTCCACGCCTTTAGGATTAGTTATAACTTGGTCTAATCTCTTTAGCGACGTGCTATCGTCTGATGTCAAAATTGCATATTCTCCGTTGTCTATTGCTATTTTAATTTTCTTAAAGTTGGCGTATCCATCATTTATAATGTATACCCCTTGTATAGATTCAATTCTACCCACTGTATATATCTCGTCTGTTTCAGGGTGTTTAATTTCGTCGTATAGCTGTATAACAGAACTATCATTTACATCTTGCAAAATGCCTGTATAAGTTTCGCCTATAGTTTGTCTATTTACCTGTACAAATTTTGTTGTCCCGTTGTTTTGCACTTGTAGCACACCATATTTACCACCTTCCATAAATATATAATCGTTTGGTACTAATAGTGTATGCTTTTCAATTATAGCCGAAATCGGAATTTTCAATCCTTCAGCAGACGTGTCCCCTAACGAAAACGAGATTTTTCTGTCGCTTAAAAAGTCATTTAAGTTTGTGCTTACTTCTAAAACGAGCTTTGTATAATCCTCGTCTGTAGTTTTTTGGGTGATAGTTCCTGTAAGTTGCATATTATTTTTTTGATTTATAGTGATTGTAATTTTTTCGCCTACTATATATGATAGGCTTTCTTGAGTTTTTATATACGTAATTATTTCCCAAGTGTACCCCTCTATAATCTTAAACAAAGGTTCACCTTCAACTGCTGATGACGCCGAAAGTTGCATATTTTCATCTGGCATTTCCTTTAATAATGATGCATATGTGTCATAATCCATATCAAGTGATATGTCTTCATAGCCATCTATTTTGTATGACACTGTTCCTGCCACTTCAGCAACAACGGTATTTTGATAACTATCTATTTTGTCGCTTAAATCTATTCTATTTTGTTGCAAATCCCAGTCTTCTTGAAAGTCATCACTTGCATAAATATAGTTTTTGTTTCCTATTATAGTGTCCAAATTATCACGCAAACTGTATAAATTTTGTAGTGTATACGTATCTTGTTGTTTATAATATTTTGTAAGTTCGGTGTTGATATCATCTGAAAGTGCATAAAGTTGTTGTTGATAATCAGAAACATCAACCCGTTTGTCTTGCACTTGTGAAATATCGGTATCAAGCTGTTTAATTTCGCCTTGTGTGCTACTAATAAGTTGATTGTCAGCAATCACCGCAACTGCACCGTCTTTTTTAACTTTTTCACCTTCAATAGTTACGTAGTGCACGTCCCCCGTACTTGTGCTATCGTAAACAGACTCTTTTCTAATGATAATCCCGCTTATAATTTCGCTATTGTCTATCATGCCCGATGCAACTTCTTGATATGTTATCGTTGGTTTTGCATATAACTGTGCTAATTTTACCCCTACAAATACGACTAAAAAAACTCCAACAAGCGAAATCATCATATCTCTTTGAGCTTTATTAAATCGTCTTTTTCTTCGCCTTCTAGGTGCATTTTGCGGGTTCTTTGGATTTTGTTTGTCTTTAGAGTATGTATTATTACCTTCAACAACTCTCAACTTTGCTTTAGGTGGTGGCGTTTGTTGGGGTCTGTTATAGTTTAGTTTTACATTATAGTTGCCTGCTTGTTTCTTTTGTTTTTTCTGTCTATATTCTTCCAAATTGTAAGTTTCTGAATTTGGGTTAGGTCGTTTAGTTTGCTTTTTTCTTTTGGTATTTACACCTTTTTTGGCTGTTTTTCTATTTAATGGTTTCTTTGTCATGTCATAAACTCCTATAAAAAATAATCTGTGTATAGTTTATCATTAAATATGCCATTAGTCTATAAATTTTTCCAAAATATGCTGTGATATTTCCTTATAATGTGCATGTAAACCTGCAACCTTTAGAACATAACCGCATATAATATATTGTGATATTTCCTTATAATGTGCATGTAAACCCAATGTTAGTATGCGTTGCTTGTAGCAACGGGCAAATATCGGATATAATTAAACTATAACCAAAGGAGGTATTCGCCATGTTAAACGAAAAAATTAAATCATTAAGAAAACAGCGAGGCTTTACACAAGAAGATTTAGCAATAAGGTTAAATGTTGTTCGTCAAACAATCTCAAAGTGGGAAAAAGGTTTGTCTGTT
This sequence comes from Epulopiscium sp. Nele67-Bin004, assembly GCA_002007315.1. The sequence continues at coordinate 6,611 of LNZQ01000212.1, read as the reverse complement.
CCAGATGCACAAATGCTTATTCAAATTGCAGATTTATTTGAAGTTAGCACAAGTGAGCTTTTAGGTGAAAATATTCAACTTAGTGAAACGGCAACCGAACAACAAAATGAAATTGCTCAACAACTCTCACGAATAAACGAACAACTAGCTCTTAAAAACAAGCGTTCAAATACTATATGGAAAGTAATTTTAGGAATATTTATTGCTTTTGTTGTACTCCATATTTTTTTCCTTATATCAACGATTATAGTTTTCAACAGCTTTGATACTAATACACATAGCACATATGTCAACTTTGAAACATCTGAACCATATGAACTTGATGAAGACAGCACTTTTATAGAATAAAATTAAACAATTAAAATAAAAGCACTTATTGACTTAACTTCAATAGGTGCTTGTGTTTTATCTTGACGGCTATTTGCTTAAACCTCATCTTCAACCGTTAGCCTTATCATATTTATTCTATTGTTATCAATTTCTTCTACAACAAAAGTTAGGTTTTCACTAACCACAACTTCGCCCTGCTCTGGAAATCTATCCAACAATCCAATAATATATCCTCCAATTGAATCAAACTCTTTTGACATAATATCAGTTCCAAGCTTATCATTTACATCTGAAATTCGATACGTCCCATCTATCAAATATTCATGACTTGTAATTTGTTTAAAATCCTCTTGATGCGTGTCATATTCATCAACAATTTCTCCAACAATTTCTTCAATCAAATCTTCCACTGTAATAAGCCCCGAAGTTCCTCCATATTCATCAACAACAAATGCCATACCCGTCTTTTTAAGTCTAAGCTCCCTAAACAGCTTATCTATTCTAGTGTACTCATGTATAAAATATGGCTCTCTAACAAATTTAGATACATCAAACGTTGTAGGCTCAATTTTGTTCATAAGCAAGTCTTTGATATACAACATTCCAACTATATTATCGTGCGACTCTTGATATACTGGCATACGTGAAAATTGGTGGTCTTTAAACAAGTCCATAACATCTTCGTAAGTAGCCTCTATATCAATCGCTATCATATCGGTTCTTGGTATCATAACGTCTTTTGCGTATGAATCACCAAACCCAAACACATTGTGAATCATTTCTTTTTCTTCTTTTTCAAGTATACCTTCCTCATGACTTACTGTAACGATAGTTTTTAATTTATCAGCAGTGATAAACGCTTGGTCTGCATCTGGTTCACCACCAAACAATCTAATAATAATGTTGGCTATCCCCATAAGTACTTTCACTATCGGAGAAACAACTACTACCACCAAAAATATTGGCTTTGATACAAACAACGAAACTTTTTGTGGGTGCTTTGTTGCGATAGATTTTGGCGTAAGCTCACCAAATATAAGTACAAACAGCGTCATAAGCCCTGTTGCAATCCCAACCCCTGCACTTCCAAATATATTTGTTGCAACAACAGTCGCAAATGACGATGCTCCAATATTTACTAAGTTGTTTCCTACCAAAATTGAACCCAACAATTTAGACGGGTCTTCTATTAATTTTTCAAGAAGTTTAGCACCTTTAACATTTTGTGACACCATATACCTTACATCTATTTTTGTTATAGACATAAGTGCAGTTTCTGACATAGAGAAAAATGCCGAACCACCAATCATTAACGCCAAACTAAATAGCTGAATACCCAGCTGTGAATCCATCAAAATCACTCTCCTAAGCTTTTAATTTCAAATTGTATTTCAAAAATGTTTCTTTAGATACTTCAATTACATTGTTTAAAACAATATATTTTTGGTATATCTTAATTATATTATCTACAAAATTTGTAGTTGAATACTTCTCAACTGTTTTTTTAGCCTCTATACTAATACGTTTTTTATCTCTCAAATTTATAAACATATCTAGTTTACATAAAAACTCTATTTCCGTTCCAAACGAACACCCATTTTGCCCCTCAACTAACACTCCATTCAAACACTCATCTCTCCTACAAAGTATAGGTGTCCCACTTGCCAGTGCCTCAATATACGTAAGCCCTTGTGTTTCGCTTGTTGATGCCGAAACAAATAAATCTGCTATTTTATAATACAAAGGTATTTCTTGAGGCGACACCATACCAACAAAATGTATATTATTTAACTCATAATGTTTCGCCAAGTTTTCCAGTTCCTCTTTATATGGACCATCCCCCACTATTACTAGTGATATTTTTCTATCTTTTAATAGCTTCATATAACAAAGTAGTTCATCTATATTTTTTTCTTTTCCTAGACGACTTACCGAAATCAAAACAAAATTATCTTTTGGTATGTTAAGACTTTTTTTAAGACTGTTTATGCAATTTTGTGATATATCTACCCCAAACTTTTCAAGACAAATCCCACTTGGTATAACTTCCACTGGGCACTGCACCTCGTACTCATCTAACACATCATAAATTTTGTTCGTTGGGGCAATCATCGCAGACACACTATTTCCAACATAATTTGTAAGCGTTGTAACTGCTTTTTTGCCCATCGTTTTGTTTGGAGAAAAATAATGGGTATAATCTTCATACATCGTATGATATGTATGGATTATAGGTATAGACAGCTTTTTAGATATTTTTTTCGCCAATATAAATGTGTTTAACTCACTTTGTGTGTGAATAATATCTGGTTGCCACTCTAAAATATCCATCAACTCATTTTTGCCACTTCTAATTTTCATTTTAATATCTGGATAAAATATGCTCATATCACATGCTCCAATATAATAAACGTTATCTTCTTCATAAGATTTATTTGTGCTTGAAAGCGTAAGTATTTTTACTTCATGCCCAAGTTTATGCAAGCCACTTTGCAAGTTTAAAATTGAAGTTACAACACCATTTATCGTTGGTTTATAAGTATCTGTGACAATCAATATTTTCATACAATCAATTTCCTTTCTCGGCTATAACATTGCTTCCTTTTTGTATAACTACATTATATCAATCAAAAATAAAAATCCCTTTAGCTTTTATAGAAGAAAGCCAAAAGGATTTTGAAAGAAACTTAAAAGAAAACTATGCTTTCTTTAATTAGTTTAAGTTTATTAGATTTCGTGCTTAAATATGACCAATTTTTATAGTTGCCATAAACAACTTATTTTGAACTGATAGTTCCAAACTGGCATTCATAGTTTTTAAAAGTTCCGTTACGATAGATAGTCCCAATCCAGATGAGCCATTTGCCCTATCTTCACGAGCTGTATACAACCTATTTGTCAACATCTCAATTTTATCATCAAGCTTATCATTTGTTAGATTTTTAATTTGTATCACAATGTTATTATCTTTCAAACTAATTGCAATCTCAATCACTTTATTTGACACACCATATTTGTTAGCGTTACTAATCAAGTTATCTATCACACGGTGAAATTTTTCTGGGTCAATATTTGCAGTCAAATTTGTATCAAGTTCATTTAATGCTATATTTTCTGTTCTTATTTCAAGAATTTGTTTTAATACCAAGTTTATATTCATACTTTGCAAATTTACAGATATATCTTTACTAAGCAGTTTGCTATATAAAAATAAATCTGCAATCAATTTTTCTAGTCGCTGTCCATTTTTTTCTGCAACATTGATGAGGGGGTACACCTCATGGTCTGGCGATAGCTTGCTTTTTGCAACACTAATATAACCTGTCATAGATGTCAAAGGCGTTTTTAGGTCATGCGACATATTTGTTATCAACAACCTTTGGTTCATTTCATATTCTCGCTCTTGCTCAATGTTTTTGTGGAGCATATCACCCATATTATTTATACTGCTGGCTAATCTTGTTAGTTCGGTGTTTCCCTCTAACGGGATTTTGTACAAAATATCATTATTTGAAATGTTGTGTATACCTTCCTCTATTTTTTTCAGATATGACAACTTCTCAAAAATCAAATATAGCGACAAAATAAAAAACACCGAAATTCCCACTGCAAACGATAGAAAAATTAGTGTATCTGTAATCTGTTTCACTTCTTCAGAATATACTAAAACAAATCCTGTACCATCTACAAATTTCATTTCAAAGAAATATCCATTTGTAAACATTTCTAGCTCATACAAATTATCAAGTTGCTCAAAAAAATCATGATGGCTACTGAAAAAAACAATATCGTATTTTGTGTTTCTTTCTAATTCTGAAAATCTATAATCTTCAGTTTGTTTAAATGTAAATTGGTTGTTTTCACTAAATGTAGCTATGCCTTGTATTATTGATTCAATTTCTTGTATATTTTCATTCCAAAACTCTATATTTTTTCTAACAGCATAATGGTTGCTAGAAAATAACAATACAATTAACAATGCCCCCCCAATAATAGCCGATACAACTATCCTCACTACAATAGAAATATATAGCGAGCTAAATAATTTTTTAGCCCACATTATACTCATCTCCTCTAACTTTAGTATAGTTAGATTTATTATTTGAACGTAGCACAGTTAATCCAACAACAAACAACGTTATTATTTTTATAAAATTTTTACTTTTTTTAATCAACACGATATCCATACCCCCAGACTGTTTTTATATATTTTGGCTCTCTTATATCATCTTCAATTTTAACTCTCAAGTTTCTAATATGCACTGGAACAGTACTTTCAGCATTTAGTATACAATCCTCACCCCACACTTTTGTATAAATTTGTTCGATACTATAAACGCATTTTCTATTGTTAACAAGCAGTTCCAAAATAGAAAATTCAATTTTAGTTAAGTTAACAAGGCTATTATTTTTATATACAGTTTTTCCTGCTAGATTTATCACCAAGTCACCTATTATAACTTCATTCGTATTAACTTTTATTTCGTTATAAGCTCGGTATCTTCTAATGTGAGCTTTGACACGTGATGTTAAATCAATAGGGTTAAACGGTTTTATAATGTAGTCGTCTGCACCCGAAGTAAATCCTGTATATTTGTCCATGTCCTCACCTTTTGCTGTTAAAAGAATTATAGGCGTATTGAAGTTTTTTCTAATCTCAATACAAGCTTCTATACCGTCTAACTTTGGCATCATTATATCAAGTAAAATTAAATCTATACTATTGTCAAGCTTTTCAATAGCCTCCACTCCGTTTGCCGCCTCAATAAGTTCATAATTTTCATTTTTCAAGTAAAGTTTTATCAACCCTCTAATATCTTCCTCATCATCAACGATAAGTATTTTCATACTACCAACCTCCAAAATTAAGTATATTTGTACTATTTACATAATTACTTATTTTTTATACTATTATTGTATCAGATATATTGGAAAAATCTTTTAGCAAACTTAAAAGAAAGTTGAAAGAATATCCTCATGCTTAGAAAATTAATATTCAAAAACATGCAAAAGAGTAGGAAACATACAAACTTAATGTGTCCCTACTCTTTCTATTTTAGCTATTTTCTATCTGTTACATAAATATTAAAAACTATTTGGCAATACCACCAAAAGAAAATAATTTAAAGCTGGTACTGCTAAAAGCAATCCTAAAAGTAACAGTATCCCAAAAAATCGGTCATATTTCATTCGTTTAATTTCTTCAGGAGAGTTTTTTTCTGGCTCAATTTTTTCCAATATAAACTCTTTAAAGCTATTTAGTTCGTCTTTAGTTAAAAGATTTTTCCTAATAGATATTACATTTCCAGTATGAACTAAAAAAATATAACGTCTACTAAATGTTATTTTTTCTATTTGACTATAATCAATTTCTATAGTTTCATTCTCTGGCGAATTAACTACAGACATCATATTATCAGGATAAAAGTTTAGTTTCCATATGTACCTAACACCTTTTGGAATTTTGGAAAAAATAGTTATTATCAACGGAACATTCGCCATAATCATTACACCTAAAAACACTATAAACATAAGCCTATTATACAAAAACGTATTTATTAGTTTTTCACCTACTAATATCTCTAATATTTTGGCTACTATATTTAAAAATCCTCCAAAAAGAGCCATAACTAAAATTTTTATATTATTATCTCTTAATTGGCTATATACAGACACTATAAAATCTTTTTTTGTAAGCTCAAACTCTATTTCAAACAAACTTTTTTCTTCATTGTTCATTATTTATTATCCCCCTATATATGTTAAAAAGCAGGAATATACTCGTTGATATATTCCTACTTTTCTATTACATATTTTCTTTTCTAAGCTGTTGTACTTGTTCTAGTGACCAACCAGTTTTACTAGCAATAGTTTCATCATCTAATATATCTAACAAATTTATCACTAACTCTACTTTCCCCTGTTCTATTCCTCGCTCTATTCCTTGCTCTATTCCTTGCTCTATTCCTTGTTCTCTACCTTTATTTAAGTTTTCTTCTTTAAATCGTTGCATTGAAGTACACATACCTCCAACCTCCTTATCTAAATTTTCTAACTCCATTAATTCTGGTGTTCTTGTTATTGTGCTAATAAAAGCTAATGTTTCGCCCTCTATACCCGCATCTTGGTATTTTTCTATTAACTCTGTTACGTCTGTATCTGGATTTAGCAGTTGTTCTACTACTTCAAAAGTCAGTTGCATTTCACCATGCGTAAATTTATAGTCAGTCGAATTTTTAACTTGAAATAAATTCATCTTATAGTTTGATACCATTTGTGCA
>LNZQ01000211.1 GCA_002007315.1 Epulopiscium sp. Nele67-Bin004 | reverse complement strand
TGTATTTTACTTGTCAAAAATAGTCTATACGAAAAATCCCTTGTCGTCAAGGCATTTTTCTAAAGTTAATGAGCAATTCATCCACTCCCCTAAAGGGATAGTGGTTTTCTTGCTAAAAATCTATAAAGTTCCCCTTGCATCTTCTAGCCCCAATCTTTTTCCTGCGTACGAAAACGATTGACATGGTGAACCCCCTGACAATAAGTCTAACTCACCCTTTTTTATTTCAAAGTATTCTTCCAAATTTAAAGGCGAAATATTAGCAATATCATCGTGTATCACTTTCCAAGTTGGCCGATTATGTTTTAATGTATCTGAAGCACTTTTGTCAAACTCAATTAGACCAACACTTTCAAAACCAGCTTGCTCAATCCAAAGTGCTAGTCCTCCTGCTCCTGCAAAAAGTTCTATTGTTGTTAGTTTGTTTGCTGTCATACCTAACCTCTTTCATAAACTATTTTTATATAAAATTGTATCACTATTTTAGTCTTTAAACAACTAAAAAAGAGAGTAGCCTCTGCCACTCCCCCCAATTTTTATAAACGTTCCACCAAATCACCACTTCTATATGCCTCAAGTAGTGCTGTTAAATCATCAATATCTTCTCTAATTCTCTCGCCTGCATCTGTATCGCCAACCAACTGACGTCTAGTCGCATGCAAAATACGTACATCGTTAGAGCTTATGTCACTACATTCAAGTATCGCATTTTCTGTCGTTGTAAACGGATTGTGTGCCGACAATATAAGCCCGTGACTATTATAAATCAGCGTATATCCCGCTATGCCCGTCTCTCCTTGGTATGCCCTAGAAAATCCACCATCTATAATAAACAGCTTACCATTACATTTTATAGGACTCTCACCTTGTGATGCCTTAACTGGCACATGTCCATTTATTATGTGTGCCGTTTCAACGTTTAGCCCAAAGTTTTGTAATATGCTATCTATAATCGCCTCATTTTCATAATGGAAATAATACGGATTTTTATGCTCTTTGTGAGTTTCTTTTTCAACAACTAAATATCTTTCAAACGTAGCCATTTTATTTTTGCCAAACAACGGAGAGTTTTCATGCAACCACACATACCACATCAAGTCTTTGCCAAGCTCTCGTTCCTCTGTTTCTTCTTGCAAAAATCCACGACGTATACGTGCTTCCAAATAGTCATACCAAGATTTACCAACGAATTCTTTGCCTTTGAATTTGATTGTACGCAAACTGCCGTCTTCATTTAGCAATACACAACCATGATACAACAAGTTGTTGTTATAAATTTTGTACAATCCACCTTTGTTTAATAGCAATTTCGCATGACGTTGCAACTTCTCACTGTGCGTAAACGCTTGCTCCAAACGGTGCATTATATCTTCTTCTTCATCTGTCAGCTTGTATGGATTTTCTCTATCAACTGTTGGGAAATGCGTGTCTTTAATTGTGTAGTGTTTACCTTCTATCTCAATTGTATTGTTCTCATAATTTATTTTGTGTAGTATATTTCTTTCCCCAAGTCCAAATTCTGGTCTGTTTTGAATAAGCTGTCCTTCAAGCTTAAATTGCAATATCGCAATAGCTTTGTGTATTTCCAAGTTTAGCTGGTCTTCTAATGCGTTATCTGTTTTAGCTTTCAACTTAAAGCACTCGCAAGGGTCATCACTATAGTGACGCATCGCATAAGTTGCAAGTGGCAACAAGTTGATACCATAGCCATCTTTTAATATATCCAAGTTTCCGTATCTTGCACAAATTCTAATAACGTTTGCGATACAAGCAAGCTGTCCTGCTGCTGCACCCATCCACACAACGTCGTGGTTACCCCACTGTATGTCAACCGAGTGATAATCAACAAGCTTATCCATTATCAGATGCGGACCGTCACCCCTATCATAAATATCTCCAACAATGTGTAGGTGGTCAATTACTAGACGTTGAATAAGTTCGCAAATTGCAACAATAAACGCTTTAGCTCTGTGAGTTTTTATTATCGTGTTTATAATTGAATTGTAATATATTTCTTTGTCGTCCCCTTCAACTTTTTCAGTGATAAGTTCTTCTATAACGTATGCAAATTCTTCTGGGAGTGATTTTCTAACTTTTGAGCGAGTGTATTTGCTACTTACAGTTTTGCAAATCGCTATTAGTCTAAACAAGTTTAGCCTATACCACTCATTTTTGTCGTCTGCTTCAGCAAGTAAAAGTTTCATTTTTTCTCTTGGATAGTAAATTAGAGTGGCAAGGCTTTTTTTCGCTTTATTTGATAAAGTGTAGCCAAACACCTCATCAATTTTTAGGCGGATAGAGCCCGACCCATTTTTTAATACGTGAAAAAACGCCTCATGCTCACCATGTATATCCGAAATAAAATGTTCTGTTCCTTTTGGTAAATGTAAAATTGCCTCCAAGTTTATAATTTCAGTTGATGCACTTGCTATGTTTGGGTAAAGCTCCGACAATCTGTTTAAATATCTAAGTTTGTACTTATTCAAAAAAACCCCTCCTTGGCAAATAAATTTAGTTATATTATACACTATTTATATAAACATTGAAAATACTTTATTTGAAATATTTATTCCGTAGTCTGACAATGCAACTTTGTCGCCATTTTGCACAAAAACGCCATCTATGTTACATTTTGCAAGTTGAGTGTCTATATGTTGTCCAAATTTATTGTAAAACTCTCGTTTGCTAACACCTTGTGTCATTCTAAGTCCCAAAAATAAAAATTCTTCTATACTCATTTGTTGTGTAATTTGTGTTTTTTCTTCTATAATATTTTGTCCTGATATATATTGTTTTAAGTTGGGCGTGTTTGTGTACCTAACTTTGTTTAGGTATCCCGATGCCCCAAGTCCCGCTCCTATATACGGCTCAAGCGTCCAATACAAAATGTTGTGTCTACATTCCCCGTTAGGTTTTGCCCAATTGGAAATTTCATATTGCATAAAGCCATTTTGACGCAATACGCTTTTTGCAATTTCGTACATTTCTCTATCTTGTTCATCTGTTGGTAAGTTTAGTTTTTGGGTCGCAAACGGTGTGCCATCTTCAACAATTAATGCATACGCCGAAACGTGGTCTATATTATAGCTTACGATAGTTTGTAGCGTCTCCTCCCACTCATCTATAGTTTGGTCTGGCAACGCAAACATAACGTCTGTGTTTATATGCTTGATGCCGATATCCACAAGTGATGCTATTGTGTTTTCCCAATCGTTAAATGTGTGTATTCGCCCAAGCTTTGTCAACAGGTGATTGTGTGTTGACTGTAAGCCGATGCTCACCCTATTAATTTTGCTGTTTTGTATAATTTTTAAATGTTCTGGAGTTATAGTTGCAGGATTTGCCTCTATACTCCACTCCAAATTTTGTGATAGCTTAAAGTTTGTTTGTATGCAATCTACAATTTTGTGTAACAACAAAGGTGGAAGAACTGTTGGCGTTCCCCCACCTATAAAAATTGTTGTAATTTCAGTTTGAATTTGAGTTGCATAAAATTTAAGCTCGCTCAAAAGTGTCTCAACATAGCTATCTGCCATTTGTAAGTTATTTGCCGACAAAAAGTCGCAATAATAACACTTTGAGCTACAAAATGGAACGTGAACATATAGTCCCATTTGTTTTTTCATGTTTATCCTCTATTCGTCTAATTTTAGTACACTCATAAACGCTGATTGTGGAACTTCCACGTTTCCAACTTGTCTCATACGTTTTTTACCTTCTTTTTGTTTCTCAAGAAGTTTACGTTTACGAGAAATATCCCCACCATAACATTTTGCAAGTACGTCTTTACGCATCGCACTAATAGTTTCACGAGCTATAACTTTGTTTCCAACTGCTGCTTGAATCGGAATTTCAAACAGATGTTTTGGTATTTCTTGTTTTAGTTTTTCAACTATTTTTCTACCTTTTGCAACTGAATTGCTTTCATGCACGATAAGTGACAATGCGTCAACCATTTCTTTGTTTACCAAAATATCAAGTTTAACAAGTTTTGACTCTTGGTAGTCTTTAAGTTCATAGTCAAAAGATGCATACCCTTTTGTACGTGATTTTAGGGCATCAAAAAAGTCATAAATTATCTCGTTTAGTGGTAAATCGTATGTTAATACCGCACGTGTTTCCTCAAGATATTCCATACTGTGGTATATTCCACGTCGTTCTTGGCACAAGTCCATAACCGCCCCAACGTAATGTGATGGCACCATAATTTGTGCCCCAACCATTGGTTCTTCCATATATTTTATATGTGATGGGTCTGGCAAGTTTGCTGGGTTTGACAAGCTTATAGTTTCGCCGTTAGTTTTATGAACTTTGTATATAACGTTTGGTGCAGTCGTAACTAAGTCCAAGTTATATTCACGTTCAAGGCGTTCTTGAATAATCTCCATATGAAGTAGACCCAAAAATCCACATCTAAATCCAAATCCAAGTGCGATAGACGTTTCTGGTTCAAACGCAAGTGCGGCGTCATTAAGTTGCAACTTTTCTAAGCTGTCACGCAAGTCACCATATTTTGCACCATCTGCTGGATATAGCCCACAATATACCATAGGATTAACTTTTTTGTATCCTGCTAACGGTTCGTCTGTCGGGTTGTTTGCATCTGTAATTGTGTCCCCAACGTTTGTGTCCGTAACGTTTTTAATGCTTGCTGTGATATATCCAACTTCACCTGTACCAATTTCGTCTGTTGGTCTAAACACACCTGCCCCAAAGTTCCCAATTTCAACAACTTCAAACTCTGCCTCAGTTGCCATCATTCGGATTTTCATACCTCTTGTAACTTTTCCTTCTTTAACTCTACAAAACACGATAACCCCTTTGTATGGGTCATAAAGTGAGTCAAAAATAAGTGCTTTTAGTGGTGCGTTTTCGTCGCCACTTGGTGCTGGTATCGCCTTAACAACTTGTTCTAAAACTTGGTCGATGTTGATACCGTTTTTAGCCGAAATCATAGGTGCGTCTTGTGCCTCAAGCCCAATAACGTCCTCAATTTGCGTCTTAACGCTTTCTGGATCAGCACTTGGCAAGTCGATTTTGTTTATAACTGGCATAACTTCTAGGTCATGCTCAAGTGCAAGATATACATTTGCAAGCGTTTGTGCCTCAATACCTTGTGCTGCGTCAACTATTAATATTGCACCTTCGCAAGCTGCAAGACTTCGTGACACTTCGTAGTTAAAGTCAACATGCCCTGGTGTGTCGATTAGGTTAAATATATATTCTTGTCCATCGTTAGCTTTGTATACAAGTCTAACTGCTTGCGACTTAATTGTTATACCACGCTCTCTTTCAAGATCCATGTTATCAAGCACTTGGGCTTGCATTTCACGTTCTGTTAGAGTTCCTGTCATCTGAATTATTCTATCTGCAAGTGTACTTTTGCCGTGGTCAATATGGGCAATTATACAAAAGTTTCTTATGTGTTTTTGGTTCATAAATTAAAGCAAGGAAACCGTCTCTTTTTAGGACAGTGGAGTAATTACTTACTTTATTCCTTGCAACCTCCTTTTTATTCTATATAGATTGTACTTTTAAATTTTGGTATATCCTCAATAGATTTTTTCGTATATACAATTTCGTACATTACCATTCAACCTCTTTTTCTGATACACATTCTTCCAGCGGGACACTAGCCCCTTCCATAATTTTTTGTTTCAAAAGCGGGTTCTCATTAATAGCTACCGTTTCAATTAGCCCATTATATTCTTCTTCACTTAATACAACTACATTTCCATCAGTTGTACTTATATTGATAGGCTCGTTAAACTTAATAGTTTGTTTTAAAAGTTCCAAAATATTTTTTCTAAAACTAGTAACATTAATATTTACCATATTATCCCCTCTTTCTCCCTCTTTTTTCTTCATTTTATCACGGCTTGACGTATCTGTCTAGTTGTCCCACCCGAAAACCTGTGCAAGAATTTGTGCAAACGGTGTCATCGCATTTATAGCCTCTTGCACCGAATTGTTGTCTGCCCCAACTTCAAGGAGCAACGAATACGGCAACATATGCGTGCTATATCTATATTGGTTAAGGTATATTTTACGCATCATATCGGGATAATATGTAAGTCCTGCCATTTGTGCCTGCAGCGAAAATGCAAGGTTATCTTCTATATAATCGCTTACCAAAAATTGTTGTGGTATCAAATTGTTGTCTGCGTCACGCCTCATACACACGCCATTTACAAACATAATTTTTGCCGTTTCTTGCCCGTCTATCTCCGTCATAAGGTGCAAATCTGGGTTGCCAAGCGAGTCCCTATGTATGTCTATCGCAATTTGTATTGACGGGTTGTCGTCTATCACCTGTTGGATTACAGGCTCCATTCGCTCATACTCACCACCTGTTACAACGAGCGAACCATTTTCATAAAAATCTGCCACAACATGCAACACTTCTATTCCATAAGTTTCTTCCAAAATTCGCTCAAGCTCATTTGCAACTAAAATTACGCCTGCATTTGTCCCTGCATCGTCCCACGATTCATCTTCATAAATTTCTTCTGCATGCGTGTGAAACGCATATGTGTGTGTGTTCGTCTGTGTGTATGTGAGAGAGAGAGAGAGAGAGTGAAAAAAAGAGCGAGGTAAATGTGGGCTTTCCAGTGCATTTTCAGTTCCATCCGTCACTCTGCCACATAGTTAAGTGAGGATTGTTTTGTGCTTCTTCCCTAAAGTGATTGACGTGTCATGGAGCCATTTTACCATTTATATCAGACACACACAGAGTTGCACACGGTCCTGTGATATTATGTGGCCAGACAGGAGACAAAGGGTACATTCTGAGCAAGGAATTGAGACGGGACATTTCACCTTTTTCCTGTGTGGGTTTATGTGTGCGATTGCAAGCATATGCTTTTCAATCTCAACATAAAACAACTGTGATGATAAGCGCAGCGATTAGCCTTATCTGTGAAAACTCCCTTCCAGTGCTGACCACAGCAAAACCACTACCTTCCATTATCCCAATACAGTTTTACAGCCCGGTTTTATGGGACAGCGTCCTGCTGTGATTAGACTCAGCCAGCATGCTTTAAGCCTGAAACAGATGATTTCCTTTAACAAAACTGCTGGTCTTCCATCTGAAAAAGCTGTCAAATTTCGTTATGGGCCAAGAATCAACTTTGATTTCTGTTGTGAATACCATGTCTGAATACTTGTAAAGCTTTTAAAGGAGAAGTTTAGCTTTTTGCACATTAAGCCTTATAATAAGGATATTTTCGATCATATACGATGTTCTACAGCATTATTATGACAACTGGTGCAGTCCTGAGAGCTGGAGCTTGTTGCTGACGTCACAGCTGGCTGAAAACAATGGAGGAACATGTGCACTCAGACAATCCGTCAAAAAATACAATAAATATTTGTTTTAAAAGACATGAAACTCGCCAAATGTTTAGTGGTGTCCTCTCATGTACTGACACTAAAAAATGGA
>LNZQ01000210.1 GCA_002007315.1 Epulopiscium sp. Nele67-Bin004 | reverse complement strand
CATTTGGGCATCCCTTTCGGCATAATAAACAATATGTAAAAGTAAAAACGAAACTAAAAAAGAACATTTTAAACAGTACGTCGCCAAGACGTCCTCAGGGTCTCCAGCCTAACATGCTAACCTCTACACCACAGAGCAGTTAACTGCTTTGATGAAACTGACCTATATGAATGGTGTTTTGGAAGGTTGAAAACGTGCCATTTACACAATCACAATCTGACAAGAAAAGATTTTAAATTTGTGATATACAGCCAAACTGATGAGGGGAAAAAAAAAGGCTAAAAGCTCTCTTGAGCTGGGGGTAAATGTATAGTATCATGTTTATGGGGTTTGACTGCAAGTGTACCAAATAATTCATTTTCATCTATGTTTTAAATTAAATCTTAGTTGACATAAATTTGAATAAATCAGCTTTAAATGGCAAAACAGCTGTTGGCAGAGGCCGGCTATCCTAACGGATTTGACACTACTCTTTATGCCATGAGCGGATTCCGTGAAAAACTGGCTCAGATTGTTCAGGCAAACCTCGCCGAAATCGGTATCAATGTCAACATCGTAGTTTACGAGTGGGCGACCTATCTCGAAGGTCTGTCCAAAGGCGAAGCTCCTATGTTCTTCCTAGGCTGGACCACAAATCCTCTCGACGCTGATGCGGGATTGTATTCTACTCTGCACTCGTCAAGCCGCGGTTCGGGCGGAAACTATGTAATGTACAGCAATCCGCAGCTCGACGCTTATTTGACAATAGGCAGAAACAACAGCGACCCAAAAGTACGCGCTGATGTATACGAACAAGCTCAGATACACATATACGACGAAGTGCCTCTCGTGCCTTTGTTTTACCTATACAACAACGTAGCTACCAGCAAACGCGTTAAAGAGTTCAAGCTGAATCCTTTTGCATACCACGAATTAAAATATGTAGTCAAGGACTAATTATGACAAATAAAGAATATTTAAAAGACGCATTTTTAAGATATACAAAAATCAGCTCTCAGAGCGTCAGGCACGGTGAAGGTCTGCCTACCAGCGAAGGGCAGAAAGTGATGGTAATGCACCTCAAAAACGAGCTCCATGATATGGGCGTTACAGACGCGGATTTGCATGACAACGGTATTTTGATAGCTAAAATCCCCGGCAACAGCTATGTTCCTGCCATATCGTTTATGTCGCATGTTGACACAGTAGATATAGGCGCGAGCCCTGATGTGCATGCCCATATAGTTGACATAATTTCTGTAACTATCGGAAGCCCTGTTTCTTGTTTAGCTATTTTTAGAAGTTCAAGACCTTCCATTTCAAGCCCTTGGAAACTGTATGGAGATGTTCTAGGCTTAAACGCCCCTCCTCTTAAAGCTGTTGCACCCATTGCTTTAACTGCTTTTGCAATGCCAACAATTTGTTCTTCAGACTCAACAGAACATGGACCCGCTATTAGTGCAAGAGCCTTCCCACCAATTTCCATACTTCCTGCTTTAATAACTGAGTTTGTTTCTTTAAATCTACGGTTTGCACGTTTGAAAGGTTCTTGAACCAACATAACACGTTCAACCCATTCATTTGCTTGCAATTTAGATTTGTCCACTTTAGTTGTATCCCCAACTAGTCCGATTACTGTTTTACCAGTACCTTCGCTTATGTTTGGTTGTACCCCCAACGCTGAAATTGTATCCACCAAAGCTTGTACTTGTTCTGGCGATGTATTTGTTTTTAAAATTACTATCATAACCCCTTCATCTCCTTAAAATATAATTATAAAAAAATAAGACCCATTTTAATGAGTCTATTTGACTTAATTATATAATAATTTATATATATGTCAAGTCTTTTTTGACTCTAAACAACTCAATTTATAGTTGCAACACACCTCATAATATAGTACAATTAATAAATAATGCTTATAGGCTAGGGGTGTTCCTTGACATATGTCAAAGGGCTGAGAAATACCCTCATTACTTGAACTGGATAATGCCAGCGTAAGGAAGCACTTATAGGTAACCAAATATATATAGAGCTATGCTGTCTCCTCCACAACAACGCATAGCTTTTTTACATATCTTTTTAGCTTTTCGCCTCTTTCTTCTCAAGTTTTTTCTCAAGCCTTCTCCTATATTTTATATAACCTTTAATTATTTGTCTTTCTGCACCACGTTTTACTTTTGTAATCCATTCGTCTTTTTCGCTCACTGGCTCAACAAGAATTGTATAAACATCAGCTCTATTCCCCCCAAGCACGTCCGTAAACACTTGATCCCCCACTATCGCCACCTCGTTATGCAATAAATTCATACTAGAAACAGCAGTATTTATATTTCCACGTCTAGGCTTTTTCGCTTTGTGGATTGCCTTTAATTGTAGATGTTCATTAAATTTCTCGACTCTTAACTGTGTATTGTTAGACAACAAAACAATTTTAAACCCACGTTCTTTAAGTAAAGCTATTAACTGCATAATTTCAGGCGTTGGGTGCTCCTCATCAAACGGAACCAACGTGTTATCAATATCAAATATTATTCCTTTTATTCCTGTTTGCATAAGCCTTTCATAACCTATACTAAATATAGATGATACATATTCTTTTGGATAAAACATCTTTATCATTTTGCCACCTCTTCAACTTATTCTTGGTATTTATTGTATCTTATATTGGGTTAATAATACAATAGTTGGAAGTGAAGTTATTATAATATTTTTATCGTTATCCGTATAGGCGTCCCCCTTACCCTCTATATCAGTTATTCCAAATTCAAAACTATATGTCCCCGATACAGTTCTAGATATTTCTGTATATTCACCTTTATAATATATCTCAAATTGTTTGTTTTTAATATCTAAGTTTGTTATATATATCCAATTTTTTGTACCATCACATTCTATAGTCAAGTTAAACGGAAAATTATTGTTTGCTTTTTGTCTTTCGGCATAAGCATCATAAATTAGATTTAGTATAGTAGTTTCAATATCATCTATATTTATTTCAGTATCTTCTAGTTGAGCTAAAATATCATTAAAATCATCGATAATCACAGATG
Source organism: Epulopiscium sp. Nele67-Bin004 (assembly GCA_002007315.1). The sequence continues at coordinate 39,430 of LNZQ01000210.1, read as the reverse complement.
CTAACATTTTTGCTTGCACCTCAAACATACTAAATTGTTGGGTTAATTTTATAGTATTTATATTGTTAGCCGTAATATTATAAATACCCAAACTTAAAACACTTAGCACCATTCCTAAAATTAATACCGAATTCAACGCACTTCCTCTATTATCAATACATTGCAATATATCTCACCCCGCTTTCAACATCTGCGTCTTTATGCGACACATTTAATACTATAAATTGATTAACTATTTTTAACGTCCCACCTACTGCAAATGTATTATTTTGAAATATTTTTTCTATATCTGTGCTAGAAAATTTATTATTTGTTGTATCAAAATAACTACAACTCAAATGTTCGTTTGTAATTTTATCTGGCTCTCCAGTCACATCATATACAGCAATAATATAATCAAAATTCTCTAAATATAAATCTTTTATGTTATCTAGGTTTTTTGTTGAAGAAATTATATTTATTATTTCGTTTGCTGACTTGACAAGCTCATCAGTATTTTGTACATTTGCAAATATATGAGTGTTTTTTGTAATATTTATTAAAAATACGCATAATATAGACGTCACAAGTACCGATGTTGCCATCAACTCTATATACGTTATACCCCTATTGTCAATTTTCACTTGTATACACCAATATGTTAGCTCCAACTTCATTTTTATCACTTGACCAAGAAATATATTTCAAATTGGACATAGGATATATAAGCTTTATATCTTCTAACAAGTTAAGTGCATCACTTATATTTCCTTTTAAATATAATACATATTCACGCTCAATAATAGCGTTATCCATTTCAACTGTATTAACAGGATTTATATTAACAACCTCATAATTTTTACAAATTGTAATAATATCGTTTGTTTGTGAGGCGATACCTATATCTTTTGGTAACAAATTTGCAACAGAATACAGTTCTATCTCCAAATTTTCAAGTTTATTTTCATATAACGCAAGTTGTTCAGATATATCTAACAAAACTTCAAATTCCTCTGCAGTTTGTCCTATATTTTTTTTTATTGTTTGATTTGCTAAAACTATCGTTGGGTAGTATACAGACAAATAAACTGCTTGAAATAATATTAATAATATTGCTATAACTTTAATACAGCTCACCACCTTCCATATATGCTATAATCCAAAATGATTTTTTTTCTTGATTAATTTCAAATTCTATGTTATTAGCTACTTCCTCTATTAGATTTATATAATTAAATAAATTATTGTCCCACAAATACCTTCCTGCTACTTCTATTTTATTGTGACCATTAATTGTAACATTTGTTATATCTACTAATTGTTGGTTAATAATCAGATCTATATTTTCTTCATTGTTGTTATTATCAACATTATTTAATTGCTCAAGATGACTATCAATTTTAGATTGAGTTAACTGGATATCACTCCAAAGTTGAGTTTCTGTCACAAAATTTGATATTTCTAACGTCTCATCTAAATATTTAAAAGTTTGTTTTTGGTCTAGTAGCCTTAGATGTGGAAATACAATACAAAATATACTAAATGCACTAATCTCAATAATAGACAAATATTTTAATACTGTATTACGTTTATAATTTTTAACCTGTAATTTATCCTCTTTAGGTAGCAAATTTAATTTATCTTTGTGATTTGGATAAAAATCTTTATCTTTATTTACAGTTATATTTGTCACTTTGCAATGTATAGCCTGATTTTTAATTTCATATATCTCTGTATTATCATCTTGTAAAATAGCTATTTGTCCAATGCGTTTGTCTGTACAGTGCTCCACTGCTTTTATAAAATGTAGTATTTTTAAATCTGTTAACTCCTCCTCAAATATTCTATTATAAATTACACTTTTATTTTGTATAGCAAACATTTTTGTAATATCTTTTTGTATATATACACCAATTAATATTTCATTTAATTTATTGTTACATATATTAGCAAACTTTTCTCCTTCTGAAACTATAAAGTCAACATTATAACCAAATTCTTTTATAGTTTGTAACAACTTTCTTGATATCTCAAGAGGTGCTCCCACTAGAGCAACATTATACGTTCCCAGAAGTTTATCTCTTGATAAAATTTTATAATCAATAATATAACTATCTAAATCTATATAATCTTTTGATTTATACACTAATAAATTGTGTAAATGCGACTTGCTAGTAGCATGAACTTTTGTTATTTTATAGGTTAACATTGATAGTTCTAAATATATACTTACTTTTGATTTATTAACTGGATATATCTCATTTATTTCATGTAACATCTCTTGTAAACTTTCTATTTTATTTGTACCATAGAATTTATTATATAATATTTTTTGCCTACCTAATAGAAATTTTGATACTACAATTTGATAACTATTGTCATTTATCTTTAATAAAATATGTTTTTTAATCATCATTCAATCCTTTATAATTTAAATCTACTATATAATTATTTATTTCATCTGACCCTACAAATGTATAGGAAATAGTTATCAAACTCGAATTAGCATTTTTACTTACAGTCATAGTTGATATTCCCGCCTGCACTGTTTGTGTTTGATAAACTAACTTATAATTAGAGGAATCACTATACAAATAACTATTTGTTTGGCTCCCCCCTAAATCGTATGTTATACGATAAAGAGGTATATTTGTTACAGCATCTTTATAACTAATTTCTCGTGCTGTTGTTGAACTTTGATATTTATCAGATACATAAATTTTAATATTTTTAGAATACTCAAATCTATTTTTCAAAAAATAATATACTATTTCATTTTGATTATTTAATGTTTCTTGTAATATAAAATCATTGTATGTTACAAAAGAAAATACTGATAATTTTTGCATACCCATAATTATAATTCCAACCAACATACAACTTACCATGCACTCTATTAAAGTAAATCCATTATTATTGTGCATTTGTAACCCACTGTTTTTGTACACTGTCTAATCCTTCAACCAAATCCTCATAATTTTGTCCTACTGTTAGTTGTACCCCCTTATCTGAACTGTAGCTTAACGAGTTTCCTTCAAGCCGTAAACTAATAACATCTTTCTCGTCTAAATCTTTTTCATCTAAATATCCTGCTTTTATAAAATTTTGGTACGTAGTATTGTCTAGGCTTGTAACCACCCCACCATTTAAAGTATACATATCAACAATATTTTGTATTGTTTGAGCTGTCTGCACGTCTGATTTTAATGCTACGGAATTTACAACGTTTAATAATGCAGGTGTAACAAAAGATGTAACAATTCCAATAATCACAACTACAACCATAAGTTCTAACAATGTAAATCCTGCCCATTTTAAATCTTCTTTTTCCATTTGTACCTCCTAAAACTGTATAGATAATGTTAGTGTTGGCAACATTATTGCCATGACCACAAAACCAATAATAATTGATAATAAAATTGTAACAACTGGCTCCAGCCATATAAAAAACAACTGCATTTTATGTTGATAAGTTTCTTCAAAATATTCCCCTGTACTAATTAATAACTTATCTAATCGTCCACTTTTTTCCCCAGTTTCTATTACGGCTATCAAATAAGGCGATATTATTTTTTCTGTTTTCAATGTATCACTAAAAAAATAACCGTCTTGTAATTGTATTCTACTTTTATATAAAGTGTTTTTTAGACATTCGCTACTTGTACTATGTTCGAGTATACTAATTGAAGTTGCTAAATCTACCCCAGAATATAACAGTAGCCCTAACCAGTTTGCAATTTCTTTGTTAATTTTTAATTTATAAAAACTTCCTATTATTACGCAATTTAAAAATACCTTTTCTAAATATACGCTAAAAGTTTTACTCGTTATTTTAAAATTAATTATACAAATAATTGCTAAAATACAACTTATTATTCTAAACGTGTTTTGTTGTAATAACATAACTATAGTTATAAATATTTGTGTAATAAGTGGTAATTGTGCTCCTTGATCAATAAACACTTCTAATAAAGCTGGAAAAATAAAGTTTACTGCAACTAAAGTAGTACAAATCAATACTGTTAATACAATCATCGGATAAGCCATAGTTTGGCGAATTTTTTTTGTTGATTGCAACTCCACTTCTAATTGATTGATAATTATTTTTAACGTTTCTAACAACGTTCCACCTTTTTCACCTGCCCTAACTGCCCCTACAACAAACTCTGGGATTGAATTAACTTGTTCAAAAGCATATGACAAATCGTGTCCTTGCACTATATAAGCAATAATTTTTTCTATTAATAAATCTACTTCTTTTGAATGTTTGCTTGTTTTCACTAATACCAATGCATCGTATAAATTTACTCCTGTTTGTAAAACTGCTACTAATTCTTTTAAGATAAATATTAATGTTTGTTTGGATACTGTTACAGAAGTTTTAAGTTCCATATCTAAAAACGTCTTTTTCCTTATATTTTTAACTAATAATTGTCTTTGAAATAAAATATCTTTTGCGATATCTTCTGTTTCAGCTACAATTTCCCCCTTGACTCGTTCATTTGTTATAATTTGATAACCTTTATATACATACTCCACTATCAATTTCCCCTCCTAATACTCTTTGGGCTTCATCATAAGTTGTAATTCCATTTTCAATTAAATTGTCTAATTGACACTGCAACGTAATTAACCCATTATTTATTGCTTGTTGATATAAATTTGGGTTGCTAAAATCTATTTGTGCCAAATGCATTTTAGGTATTAATATTTCAAAAACACCAATTCTATCTTTATATCCTTCATAGTTACACTGTTTGCAACCTACCGCCATAAAATGTTTGTGTTGGTCTGCTTTAACTTTGCACTTATCGCATAGTTTTCTAACTAATCGTTGGGCTATTACCCCTTTGATAGTTTCTTTTATCATAATTTTATCTATGCCCATGTCCAAAAGACGCCAAATTGCCCCAACACTATTTTCTGTGTGTAACGTCGTCCAAACAGTGTGTCCCGTTAAAGATGCACGTGTTGCAATATCTGCAGTCACTTTATCTCGCATTTCACCAACCATCAAAATATCTATATCTTGTCGCAACACTGCTCTTAACGTCGTTTCAAACGTCAGCCCCTGCTTTTCATTTATTCCAACTTGAGTTATTCCACTTATCACCGTTTCCACGGGGTCTTCAATTGTTACAATATTTATTTCATCTTTATTAAGCATATTTAATATACTTGCTAATGTTGTTGATTTTCCGCTACCCGTTGGTCCTGTAACTATTATCATTCCTTCTTTAAGTTGCAATAAATAGTTAATCAAATCGCAACTATTTAACCCCAATTGTTCTAAACTTTTTGTTATGTCCGTATTGGCACGAATTCTCATTACAACTTTCTCGCCATATATTGCTGGAATAGTGTTAATTCTTATATCAAATATATAATCACCAGCCTCAAATACTAAATGCCCATCTTGAGGTAACCGTCTTTCAGTAATGTCCATCTTTGAAAAAACTTTAATACAGTTTATAATAGCAACTGCCAAATTTTCAGGAATTTCTTTTATAGTAGTAAGATTTCCATCAATACGATACCTAACTTTTAGTTTACCGTCTTGTACTTCTAAATGAATATCTGATGCATTCATCTGAATTGCATTAAGAATTATGTTGTTTACGATTTTTTTAATCATGCCTTCGTCATTTAATGTTAAATTAGATTTTGTTCTATTTGTAGAAAGTTGAGTGTTTGTAGAATTGCAGTGAAAAACTTCACTTAGATGTGCCGTAATATAAGACCTAAGCCCTATACAGCATTTAATGTTATGTTTTGTTTGTAGTCGTAGTTTTTCTATAATATCTAGTTGAAATGGATTGTCAATAACAATGTGCAACACATTATTATTAATTGCTACTGGTAATATATAATTATCAGTGCAAAATGTTTTGATATCATTAAGTAATAACTTGGTAAGTGAATTATAGTCAATATGATTAGTTGATAATTCTAGACAATAATATTGTTGTTTTAGTTGTAACAAAGTTGTTTCATCTAATATGTTATGCTCTACTATAAAATCTTCTAAATTCAATGCTCGTTCATTTGTCGGCTTATCGATAGTCAATAAATTGTTACTAATAAGATATTGATACAAAAATTTCTCGAAACCTTTCATTTATCCACTCCTTTTTCAAGCGATATTTGATTATTGCCTAGAATTTGGTGTTTTATTCACATTAAACTTATTTTTTATAAAAAAATAGAGCCTTGCTAATAAGCAATAGCTCTTTCTATTTTATAGTAACTTTTTCAAAAATTTTCCTGTATATGATGCCTCAATTTGTGCAACTTGTTCGGGTGTACCTTTCGCAATAACTTGACCGCCTCGAACTCCACCTTCAGGACCTAAATCAATTATATAATCTGCTGTTTTTATCACATCTAAATTATGCTCAATTACCACCACCGTGTTGCCAGTTTCAACAAGACGATTTAATATTCCCCCAAGCTTATCCACATCGGCAAAATGTAAGCCTGTTGTTGGCTCATCAAGGATATACATCGTTTTTCCTGTGCTACGTTTGCTAAGCTCTGTAGCCAGTTTTACCCTTTGTGCCTCCCCACCCGAAAGCGTTGTAGATGGTTGCCCTAATCTAATATACGACAATCCAACGTCATTTAATGTTTCAAGTTTACGTTTAATGCTAGGGATATTTTCAAAAAATTTGTATGCTTCAATCACCGTCATATTCAGTATGTCGGAAATATTTTTTTCCTTATAATGCACTTCCAAAGTTTCTCTGTTATATCGTTTTGCATGGCAAACTTCACAAGGAACGTATACGTCAGGCAAAAAATGCATCTCAATTTTTATAACACCATCGCCTTTGCACGCCTCACAACGCCCACCATTAACGTTAAAACTAAACCTACCTTTTTGATAACCTTTCATCTTGGCTTCTTGCGTGCCTGCAAATACGTCCCTTATTAAGTCAAATACCCCTACATAAGTTGCTGGATTAGACCTAGGGGTTCGTCCTATCGGGGATTGATCTATATGAATAACTTTATCTAAATTTTCTAGCCCTAACAAATCTTTGTGTGCCCCAGGTTTAACTTTTGCCCTATTCAAATCTCGTGCCAATCGTTTCAAAAGTATTTCATTTATTAACGTACTTTTACCTGAACCAGACACTCCTGTAATACAAGTTAATGTACCTAAAGGTATATCAACGTTTACATTTTTTAAATTATTTTCTTTTGCACCTTTAATGCTAATTTTGTTTCCATTGCCTTGACGACGTTCTGTAGGTACTTCAATTTTTTTGCGACCGCTTAAATATGCTCCTGTTTCTGAGTTTTCATTTTCAAGAATAACGTCTAGTGGTCCCGATGCAATGACTTCCCCACCATTTTCACCAGCCCCCGGACCTATATCAACAATCCAGTCTGCACATTGCATAGTATCCTCGTCATGCTCAACAACTATAAGAGTGTTCCCTAAGTCTCTAAGCCTTGTCAACGTTGCAATAAGACGCTCATTATCTCGTTGATGTAACCCAATGCTTGGCTCATCTAAAATATACAACACCCCTACAAGCCCTGAACCAATTTGAGTTGCAAGCCGTATTCGTTGTGCCTCACCACCCGACAAAGTTCCTGATGAGCGTGACAACGATAAATAGTCTAATCCAACATCAACTAAAAATCCTAACCTTGCATTTATTTCTTTTAAAACTTGTGCTCCTATCGCTAATTGCCTATCAGTTAGTTGAACAGTTTCAAAAAAATCTTTTAAATCACCAATTGATAAAGACGTAACATCGTTAATATTTTTGTCTTGAATCGTAACAGCTAATGCCTCTGGTTTTAAACGTGCCCCCCCACATGTTTTGCATGGTATGCTAGTCATATAAGACTCATATTCATCTCGCATACTTTCCGAGCTAGTTTCATTGTAACGACGTTTTAAATTTTCAATAACACCTTCAAATGCATAGTCATAATTACGTGTGCCATATTCACCCGAAAACGTAAATTGAACTTTTTCCCCATCAGTTCCATATAAAATTATATGTTGAACTTTTTCTGACAACTCCTCAAACGGTGTTTCCATATCAAAATTATATTTTTTCATAAGCTGTTCAAACAGTGCATAAGCATAACTATCTGTATTAGCAATTGAACCCCAGCCGACTACTGCAATTGCCCCATCTTTAATAGTAAGTTTTTTGTTTGGAACAACAAGGTCTTTATCAACTTCAAGCTTTTGTCCAAGTCCCGTGCAAGTCGGGCATGCTCCAAACGGATTGTTAAACGAAAATAACCTCGGCTCAATTTCTTCAATACTAATGTTACAATCAGGACACGAAAAACTTTGGCTGAAATTTATTAACTTCTCACCATTCACGTCCACTACTAAAATTCCACCCGTTAACTTCATAATTGTTTCAATTGAATCCGTCAATCGCTTCTGAATCCCCTCTTTAATAACTATACGGTCAACTACTATTTCTATAGTGTGTTTTTTCTTTTTATCTAACGTAATTTCTTCTTCTGTTAAATCATACATTTGTCCATTAATTTTCACTCTTATATAACCTTGTTCAACTGCTGATTTTAATACTTTTTCATGCAATCCTTTTCGACCTCTAACGACAGGAGCAAGCAACTGAATTTTTGTACGTTCCTCCAAAGTCATCAACTGGTCAACCATTTGGTCAATCGTTTGCTTGCTTATTTCTTTTTTACATTTAGGACAATGCGGAATTCCAACTCTTGCAAACATTAAACGCAAATAATCGTAAATTTCCGTCACTGTTCCTACTGTTGAACGTGGATTTTTACTTGTTGTTTTTTGGTCAATAGAAATTGCAGGCGATAACCCCGAAATATTATCAACATCTGGTTTTTCCATTTGCCCCAAAAATTGTCTTGCATATGCAGACAACGACTCGACGTATCGACGTTGCCCCTCTGCATAAATTGTATCAAAAGCTAGCGATGATTTTCCTGATCCACTTAGCCCCGTAAACACAATAAGTTGGTCACGGTCAAGCTCCAAATCAATATTTTTCAAATTATGTTCTCTAGCACCTTCTATAATTAGTTTATTGCTCATATTTTGTCCTTTCTAGTCAATAGTTAGTAGTTGTTTTTTTAGTTCTATCAATGTATCTCTAAGTCCAGCAGCATTTTCAAATTGCAATTCTCTCGCAGCTTTTTTCATTTCCTTTTCCGCTTTTTCAATAGCTTTCTCAATTTCTTGCTTGCTCATCGACTCTATATCTTTATCTTTTAACAAATCAATATTCACTTTTTTTGTCGCCACAATCAGGTCACGTACTGCCTTTTTTACAGTAGTTGGAACGATACCATTTTCAGCGTTATATTGCTCTTGAATATTACGTCTACGTGTAGTTTCTGTAATTGCACTATTCATGCTACGTGTCATATTGTCTGCATACATAATTACTCTACCGTTTTCATTTCGTGCAGCTCGTCCTATCGTTTGGATTAACGAAGTTTCAGAACGCAAAAATCCTTCTTTATCTGCATCTAATATCGCAACAAGGGACACTTCTGGTATGTCTAACCCCTCTCTAAGCAAATTTATTCCAACCAAAACGTCAAAAACGCCCAGTCGTAAATCTCTAACAATTTCTATTCGCTCCAAAGTATCAATATCTGAATGTAAATATTTAACTTTCACTCCAACTTCTCGTAAATAGTCTGTTAAATCTTCAGACATTCTTTTTGTAAGAGTTGTAACTAATATTTTATCTCCTGTTAATATTGTTGACTTAATTTCTCCTAATAAATCATCAATTTGCCCAGTTATCGGACGAATTTCTACAATTGGATCCAACAAGCCAGTTGGACGTATCAATTGTTGTGCAACACAAAGTGAATGCTCTAGCTCAAATTGGGCTGGGGTTGCCGAAACATATAATATTTGGTTTATTTTGGTCTCGAATTCCTGAAAAGTTATCGGACGATTATCCATAGCTGATGGCAACCTAAATCCATGTTCAACTAAAATATTTTTTCTTGCTTGGTCGCCATTATACATTCCCCTAATTTGTGGAACAGTCATATGTGACTCATCAATTATAATTAAATAATCATCTGGAAAATAGTCAAGCAAAGTGAAAGGTGTGCTACCTGCCTCTCTACCAGCAAGGTGTCTGGAGTAATTTTCTACCCCTGAACAATATCCCATTTCTCTTAACATTTCTACGTCAAAATTAGTTCGTTGCGTAAGTCTTTGGATTTCCAAAAGTTTATCTTGCATTGTAAAGTGTTTAACTTGTTCATCAAGTTCTTTTTCAATCGAGATTATAGCCTGTAGCAATTTTTCGGGTGCAACCGCATAATGAGATGCTGGAAATATCGCAACATGTTCGAGATACCCAATAACGGTACCTGTTAGTGCATCAATTTCTGCAATTCTATCTATTTCATCTCCAAAAAATTCTACCCTTATTGCTTGCTCTGATCTGCCCGTTGGGATAATTTCGACAACATCACCTCGCACCCTAAATGTCCCTCTGTCAAAATCTTGGTCATTTCTATCATATTGAATTTGGATAAGCTTTCTAAGAACGTCATCTCTATCAATTTCCATTCCTGTACGCAGTGATACCACTTGTTCTTCATAGTCTATTGGGTCACCCATACCATAAATGCAGGATACACTCGCCACAACAATTACATCTTTACGCTCAACAAGGGCTGAAGTTGCCGAGTGTCGAAGCTTATCAATTTCATCATTTACGCTTGAGTCTTTTTCAATAAATGTATCACTTTGAACAACGTATGCTTCTGGTTGATAATAATCATAATATGATACAAAATATTCTACAGCATTTTCTGGAAAAAATTCTTTAAATTCACTATAAAGCTGAGCTGCCAACGTTTTATTATGAGCAATTATTAATGTCGGTTTTTTCACCTCACATATAATGTTTGCCATCGTAAAAGTTTTTCCTGAACCCGTTACCCCTAACAATGTCTGGTGCGTATTTCCATCAATAATGCTATTTGAAAGTTTTTTTATCGCCTCTGGCTGGTCGCCCATTGGCATAAATTCGGCATTAAGTTTAAACATTTGCATCCCTCCAATTTGTCCATTATATCACAACCCAGTGTATGTAAAAAAGAGTGTACTACAAATTTTTTTGTAATACACTCTTTCGTGTTTTCTATTTACATGTAAAGCTTGAACACTCTGTTCCAGTTACGTTACTTGCACCAAAGCCTTCTATGCTTATCGATGCAGCACCACATTTTCCTGAACAGTTAAGTGCACAATTTGATGCTTTACACCCAACATCTGTTAGAGGGCTTGCTTCCCCTGCAAAGTTTGTTGCACCAATTGCTTCTACGAAATTAGAACAACAAGTACCTTCGTCACAATTCGCAAGTGCTCCGTCAACTTCAATATGATTTAGTGAACATAACGAGTCACTGTTATGGGCACAGTTTGATACACCACACTGTAATTTTGGCATAAAATACCCCCTATTAATTTAATCGTATCAAGTTATTAGCAATTTGAGCAATCATCTGCTTGGTTTTTAGAACCTCCACAGCATCCACCGTCGCCACAATCTGAAGCTTTTGTAGTGTCACTTACGTTGCAACAATCAATTGCATCAGAATATTGATCATAGTTGTTTGCTTTGCTTGCTTTTGCTTTTTTAGCCATAATAAGTCACCTCTATAATTTTTTTAGTTGTACTCTGGGTACATGCTTATTATGTCACGACTATTATTTTTTATAATAGGATATTTTTGGCTATTGCATCATCAGAATACCTACCAAAACTCCAAGTACAGTTGCGATACTTGTTAGACGTCCGTTCCATATTTTTTTTGATTCAGGTAAAAGTTCTTCGCAAACTATGTATAAAATAATTCCTGATGCCATACCAAGCGACATTGCAACAAACGATGTATTAATCTGGCTAAGTAAATACCCCAAAGCCGCTCCGATACCCATAACTAGACCAAGACAAACAGGTATCATACACAAAATACCTTTATTAATTTTCGCTTCTTTTAACGGAATAACTACAGCTATTGCTTCTGGAATGCTATGCAGACATATAATCGTTGCAAAATTTAGTATTGTCTCTTGTGAAGCATTCATAATAGAACCTAATGCAAATCCTTCTGGAATATTATGAATTGCTATTCCCACTAATAAAACTATACTAGTTTGTATCATATGTCCATTTGAAATATGAAATTTATCTTGTGCACTATGCGTGACCTGCTCTAACACTAGCCCTAAAACTAATCCTATCGCCATACCTAAAAATATCATTATGTTATGACCCATCTCAAATGCTTCTGGCAAAATATGAAAACAAATAAGTGAAATCATTATACCTGCCGTCGCTCCAAATAATACTCCTATTAGTTTTTTACTTTTTATGTTGAATAAATATAATAATATTATACCTATCATTACGCCAATTCCTTCTGCGAGAAAACCTACTAAAAATGCTGATATAGCCTCCATTAGTTTCCACCTCCTTTTTATATATTTATTAAAGCTTGTACACTTTTAGAACATTCAATAATCCTTTAACACAATGTTAATATTTAGTGTTAATTGGACGATATATGTAGTATAATTAACGTATATCGCTATTATACTATCATTTATATTATAGGAGGCCAACTAAGCATGAGGCAAATTTTTGTATCCAACAACCACATAGGAAAAACAATTGCCCTTCCAATATACACCAACAAAGGGTTTATATTTGTACGTGAAGGAAATGTATTAACTGAAGCACTTATTGAAAAATTACATGGGATCGGCATCGCATACATTTATGTTGAAGAAAATTTTGCAGATAACGTAGTAATAGAACTTGCACTACCTGACACTTTAAGATTAACTGTTTTGCAAGAACTTCAAGCTCTATATAAAGATATTGAAAAAAATCGTCGTGTTAACGAAGCTGCATTCACTAAAATTGCAAGAAATATTTTAATGCACATAAATGTTAGCGAAAACTCAATATTACCTCAAGACCATGCCACTAATGATTTTATTAGTAAACTTGCTATGCACTCTTTACATGTCGCAGTTTCATGTATTTATGGACTTAAAAATCGTCGTGAAAAAATCGATCTTATAGAGAAAGTTATCATTACAGCTCTATTACATGATGTAGGTAAACTTATAGATAAAAATGATCCTTTACAAGCTGGAGTAGAAGTTATAAAAAGCACTACAAACTATCCTGCAACAATCTATATTCCTATTATGCATCTAAATGAGCGTTATGATGGTACAGGTCCACTTAAAGTTAAAGGTGATAGCCTTTTCTTAAACTCTCAAGTTCTACACATTGCTAACGATTATGTTAATCTTTTAAGTAAATATAACCGTGTGTATGAAGCAGTTGAAACTCTAAGTGCAGATGCTGTTGGTAAATTTGATATGGATATATTCAAATCAGTTACAGATGCTTTCTATTGTTATCCAAACGGATTAATGGTACAACTATTAGATAAACGTGAGGGTATCGTAGTTAGACAAAATAAAAATTTTACAACACGTCCAGTTGTTATGACAACTACAAACGAAGTAGTAGACTTAGTTACTAGTCCTACTATATTTATTGCAAGTACGCTTGATTAATACTTAGCCCCTCCTAAGGGGGCTATTTTTTTATCCAACTAATAATAAGTTTATTAAATTAATTTCTGAGGAGCAAAAAATATAGTTAGAGTTATATTTTTGTAAAGTTGGCAGTGATTCACTCCTGAAATATAAAAATGGAATATCTTTATATTCTGTAGTTATAGGCAATGCATTAGCCACTCTATATTCTGTGCCCACGTATCTTTTCAATATATCTCTAAAAGTTATTTTATCATCTTCTTGATATCCTTTACAATTATTGTATATAAATGGTGCTAATATAGGTATTGCAATATACATGTTTGCTTTGTTTGCTCTATCACTTAGATTCATTGTTTTTTCGTTATATTTCTGTTCAAATTTATCTAATAATTTTAACAAATCTGTTACTTCTTGTCGCAAATTAAAAGGAAAACTGTTGTTATATTTTGCCCACATCAGATGTTTTTTTATTTCGAGTTCATTTATTACATAAATTAAATTTGTAGTTAAATTTAATTTATTTTCTACCTGATCTTCTATTTTAAATATTAGTAAATCTCCTATAACAGTCGCCCTTTTGAATGGATCAAAATCTAATAATTTATCCATACCTTTATCCCAATTATTATGAAACAGTTGCAACATATTCGATACATCTGTTTTATTATAAATTTCTCCAGATAGTTGTATTTCAGTATTATTAAATATTTTTATTAACTTATCTAATAATGATTTAATACTTACATTTGAGAAGTCTTTACGCATTTCTTTTTTTAGATTACTTACTAGTGAACTAAACCTTTCAATTAGCATTTCAGACGTTGCTTCAACCCCTTTATCCCCTACAGGTATTAATGATATATTTTGTTTTCCTACTTTATGACTTCCATAAATTCTAGTTAATAAACTTGTGTGTATTAATGTTAATAGAGTTAATGTACTTGTTAATTGATGTTTAACTTGCGATATATCTTGATAATTTTCAATAGTCTTTCCTACAAAAAATTTTATTGTCTTTCTTGCTGTAGCATCTATATTATAGTTGCCACGCCCTCTATAACACAATTGGATTATCTCCATTATATTTTTTTCTATATCAAAAGTCGGTACATCTACTAAAATAAAAGTAGTATTTGGGAATGATATCCCCCTACTTGCTGATGATGTCATCAATATAAATTTTGCTGTGTCCTTATTTTTTGTTATATTTTTTCTTTTGTTTTCTTCCATCGCCGAATAAATTGAAATATAGTCTACATCTTCTTTCAGTTGCTGATTTGTAGCTTTAAAATACATCTCTTTTAATAACTGTGTTATAGTTTCTATTCTGGCTATATTTTGAATGTAGATTATTACTTGCTTTGTTGCTATACTAGTTATTAAGTTAACTGCCTCAGTAGTAATTTCTTTATCGATAATATCAATATAAGTTTTATCCAGTTCTTTTTGAGTATTTACAATTAGTCTATAGCTTATATCTAAACTTTTTGCAGGATAAGAGTTTGTATTTATACATATAGAATTGTATTTTTTTCTAAACTTGAACTGTTCAACTGAAAAAGTATTTTGTTGCTCTTCTTTAGAAAAATAAATTTTATCATTATCATTGTAAGCTGTCATAAAATGTTTATTGATAACAGATATATTAGTTATAGAAGCATCAGCTACAACTATTTTAAAATTAATTTTTTGTTTTAGATGAGTAGGCAAATTAAAATATATTTTTTTGTGTATTAAATTTATTAGTTCATCAAAAAATGCTATACCACTTCCGTCACCTGTTATTTCATCTAACATAATAACAATATTAGGACATTTATTTGCTAGTTTTATAAACTCTTGTATATTAATAGTATTAGTCTTATCATTGTAAACATTTTTGAATATCCTTTTAAAATGATTAGCGGTTGTCCCCCCTTGTGTTAGACGTAAAGACTGCATCGCAACAGTAGCAATAATTTTATTACTTAAATTATTAGTTATAACGTGGTCTATACCTAGCGATAAGCGATTTAATACACCTAAATTGAATTGGTTCACTTTAACTAAAGTATTTTCATTAATAGCTTGTAACTTTAAATTTTGTTCATCTGTAGATTTATCTCTATCTATAGGCAAAAATTGTATAGGCTGTTTTATATCTTCATATTGCGATAACCCTCTAAAATTTACTATGTTAACTAGTTCGTTATTTATAAATTTTTCGTCATTTCCATTAGTTGTAAGGTAAATTGCTTTCTCATCATAAAGTTTTTCATCATCAATACAAAACTTATGTTCCAAATCTTTATTTACTTGAGTTCGGGGACTTATATATAAAAATAAATAACCTTCCTGCTGTTTTAAATATTCAACTAATGCAGTAGTTTTTCCTATACCTGGATTTCCCGTCAAAAACAGCAACTGAACATTTTTATCTCCTAAATATTTAGTAATTTGATTGGCATGAATATTTCTAAATGTATCGTTATCTTCTTCATAAGAAAAATTTGTTGCTGTGTTTTGATAGTTTGAATATGAGGTTGATATATTAAAACTATTTATCCCTGATTTTAAGTCTAAAATTGGTTTAATAACCTCATTGCTTATATTCAAAGTTTTTCTAAAGTTGGATACTATTTTTTTGAATATATCATTTTGTTTTTCGCTGTATTCTGTCTGTTTGTTTTGTTTATCCATCTGAGCATAAGTTTGTTGACACATTTGTAAAATACTTAAATTTTTATAATCTAAATTACTTGTACAAACTTCCTCGTCAGTGTAGCCAACTATCATTACAGATACTAATTTATCTAAAGGCAATATATTTTTAATAGTTATTAAGTTTATAAAACTATTGGCATAACTACCAGCTTGTATCATTTTTTGAAGGGGTTTATCTTTCGTACCTATTCCTAAAATATAATCTCTCAATGAGTTTTCAATATTTAGATTGGAGATATCTGTATTATCCACTGCTAAATTTGCAAAATTACTTTTAGAACGTTTTACATTAGTAGTTTTTTGTAACATTTCTTTAACTTGTTCTATATCACTATAATCTATAACATTTTTAATTTTTATTGAATTATCAACAACCGTCAAGTAATATTTATCTTTTGAGCGTATCAAAATAATAGTATCTGCCTTAAACATTTCTCCTAACCTAAATAAATTATCTATCTCTAGTTGGTTAAGTTTAATTTTCAGTTGTTTTTCCAATGCACTGGCCGAATATCTTTGTTCTTCGGTATTCGTTTTAAGTTCATCAAACACTTTATAGAAATTTGCTTGAAAGTAAATAACTTCAAAAGGCTTTTCACCAATTTTTGTCTGTATCCAGTCTTTAAAAAAGTTTTTACCAGTTAATATGCCTTTAAAAAGCAAGTAGTCTATTTGTTGTTTAACTACACTATAGTCCTGCGCCTCATTTTTAAATCGTCTATACAGTTGCTCCCTATTATATGATTTGTGAGATAAATCTTTTGAGATGTCATTATTGTCGGGTATTTGTGATGCAATTCCTATATTAAAACCAAGCTCAAATACAAAGCCTAAGTCCTTTTTATCCATAAATCACCTTCCTTAAATTAATAATCTTTTTATCTCTCTTAAATAAGCTAATGCATTAAATTTGAGATTATATCTGTTTTCAATTCTAAATGTAAATACACTTCTAGCGGAAACACCATCATCTCCTAACAATCTATCATAAGGATTTGTCTTTATAGTTATATTTCCATTTGCTTCATATCTACTATAATGTAACATAGTTAAAACTTCAGTGATCCAGTTTTTTAGTTCGGATTTATTTATCAAGGCTTCTCTAATATTTTTATTTGTTTGTTCATTGTACATATTACAAAATGTTAGGTACAATA
This sequence comes from Epulopiscium sp. Nele67-Bin004, assembly GCA_002007315.1. The sequence goes on along the minus strand of LNZQ01000210.1, from coordinate 22,000 downwards.
TAACACCTTTATAGTATTTCAACTCTTTGCTATCGCTTGTTCTACCGACTGACCTTCCAGAATATAAGTTAAATACTCCAGCGACAGTTTTATTGTTTGTATCTAAATGTTGTCCTATTTCATCAGTTTCACTAATATATAGTGCGCCTTGTTGCCTAGTTGCTATATTATAATCAATGCTGTAATACTGCTCAAAATATATTGGATAAATTTCTAAGTCTGGCTTTTGTATCATCTGTATTATAGACTTATTCATGAAATATAAGTTATCTCTATCTGAAGTTATATTTAACTTGTTAGAATACGGAGCTTTAGAAATATAAATAATTTTTTTATATCCTTTTGCATATATCTCGTTTACTATGTCTGCTAAAACATTAGGAGTTTCATATATCTCAGTATTTTTATAACTATCACAAAAAGTTTTATAGTCATCGCATACTATGCTGTTATTATCAGTGCGAAATAAAATCACCTCACCTAACAATAAACTAACTTCACTTTGCTCTGTGTTATCGCATTTCCTCCCAGTCACTACTATAATAGCTGTATTATCTGTTATAGGTACATTACTTAAATTAAACGATTTTGGAACTCGGCTATACATCGAAGATATTGCATTTAAATATATATTTTTTAGATATTTATCTTTTCTATCATATATAAATCCTTGTGACATGCTTCTATATTTGTCGCCTAACATATGTTCAAGAGTTTTTCCTATATCTCTAACATATTCGCCTATGTGTGGTGCCTGTAATTGTTGTTTACATGAGTGAACTCTTAAAATAGGAATGTAAACATCTTTTTTATTTTCTATATTTTTAAGTAGCTTATCAATACTCATATATACAAGCGTAGTATAACAAATTGTATATAAATATCCATCTTCATTTTCTGTATTTAATTTGGGAGGATACGATATTCTAATATGATAAACATTGTTCAGTGTTTCCCATAAATTATTAAGTCTACTAAAGTTGTTTATCTCTGGAACTAATATTATCGGCAAAATATTTAATTCTTTAGTTGCGTATTGCAATCCTGTTTGCTCTAAATTGCTATTTTCATATAAACTTGTGCTATTTATCGTAAAAGTTAATGCTACATCTAGCAGTCTAATAGTTTCATCTAATGAGTTTTCAACTATTGAAACGTATTTTAAATACTCTTTGTCATATTTTACTGGTCTAAATATATGTTGTCCTTCTAAATTTGGTTCAAGTACCCCTTTTAACATAGTTAAATTTCTATTATACAATTTAGACGTTGTTTGTAACGTTGATACTTTAGTTTTAGATATCTCCGTAAAAAGTTTAGTGATATCTGCAACTATATCTTTACCATTTTTATCTCCTAGACTCCTTTTTGTAAAACTATTAACAAATTGATTTAGTATAGGACTAATAGTTTCAGTATTTAATTTAGACTTAATAACTTTCCAATTTTTAATAGGATCATAATTGTCATCGTCTAACTTATGCAATAAAAACGTGTATAAAAAAAACGTACGTAATCGCTTTTTTGGATCAACCTGATCATTTATAATATTTTTCAAATGATATTCTAAAGATGAAACAGAACCTTCATTTTTTTGTACGGAGCCGTTTAATTTCATTTTCAAAGCAATTTTGAACGTTTTAAATCCATCTTCTGTATTTTCTAACATAGTTCCGTCAACTTTGCCTATAACGGGTAAACTATCAAAGGCATTTCCTTCATATAATAAGTCACACAAATTGTATGAACATTGTCCGATAGATATAGTTCCATCTCGTTCAGGAAGTAATCTTAGCTCTTGTAAATATTGTTCTAGCATCTTAAAACGTCTGACATAATTATGTGCAAACTTATAGTTTTTTGCATATTGAAAGTCCTCAAGTAAATATTCCATATACAAGTAAGAAATAGTTCGTTTTATTCGAGCCAAACAATCGTTATTGATAGAGCTTATTACGTTATTAACATTAGATTTACCTTGTTGAACGGCTTCTATTTTATCTTCTAAATCCTCCTCATCGTCTATATAATTACATAGTTGGTTAATAATATTTTCTTTGAACTGCTGTTCTACTTCTTTTGTATTAATTTTTATTTGAACAGAATCAACCCGTAACCTCTCGATTGTATTAACTTTATTAGATGTAAATTCCATCGATTTTTTTGCTAAATTTTGTGGTGAAAAAGTGTAATCTACCCCAAAATTTATAGCTACTTTTGGATTTTTTTTGATACTATCTAATTTAGATAGTTGATGTACATCAATGCTATCTATTTGTAGTTTGTCATATAGTTTTTTTATATCTGCTGAAAAATTTGCGTAATCTTGATAGTTGATTGATAAATGATTAGGTCGTTTCGTAAAGTCAATGTTTAGAATTTTTGATGTGGTAACAAATTCTGATTTTAAATCAGATATAATGTCATTAATAGTGTTATGCAAGTTAGAAATTTGAGTATAGTTATGACTAGTTTCTAGTTTTATATTAGGTAAATATTGAGTAAGCTTTTGTAAAAGTTGTGTATAATCAATGGTAGCTAAGTTGTCGGCAGTGTCTATTAAAGCATTTGCCATCATTAAGCTCCTTTATTTTTTTAGTAACTAGAGTATTCCCCACAAAAAACATTTTATACACACTTCTTGAAAATTTTTTTCTAATGTAGTATGCTTAGACAAGAAACTTATAGGGGGATATCGTATGACGACTTTCGTTATAAATAAATTAATAATGGCTATGCCAGAGCCGATACCAACTTTGTTTGAAACGTACAATTTGGTTAGAACTATATTTACATTGTTGACAATTGCATCTTATGTATTGTATGGTGCACTTATTGTATGGATTGTTGGAAAAGTGGTAAAACTGGTTGCAAAAATGCTATTTAAAAGGAATAAAGTGTCACAAATTTCTTATTTGAAACTTGAGGAGCGACTGAAAAAGATAAATAAATTGTCTAAGAGGGGAATTTTATTTTCTATTTTGAGTGGTATTATATTAATTATAGTTTTAGTGTGGTATTTATTTAGAATGGTATCGGGCTTATAGCTAAAAATTATTTTTATCAATGCTAAAAAATTCACAATTTCTACTTTTTTATCTGTTATACTACGTATATCAAATAACAAACGACCTGATTTTAAGTGTGTAACCCCTCTAAACCTCACCTTAATTACATGCTCGGCATAAATCAGGTCTGTTATTTTTATTAGTTACTAATTTTCAATTCTATCTACGTTCCATTGTCCCCATTTGTATCCTTGACTAGCTGATTTTTTGTACCACTTCATAGCTATATCCAAGTCTTTTTCTACGCCTAGCCCTAATTCATAGCTTTTACCTATATGATTTTGTGCTTCAACATCACCTTGTTCTGCTTTTTCCATTAATAACTTAAAAGCTTGTGCTGATAGTTCATTTGACTTTTCTAAATCTTGTTCCACACCTTTACCTCGTCTATAACAATCTGCAAGATTGTATATAGCCCATACATATTTTTGCTTAGTAGCTAATTTATACAATTTTACAGCTGTTTCTTTGCTTTCTTCTACTCCGTATCCGTTAAAATAATAACAAGCTAACAAGTTTTGTGCCTCTGCAAAATTTTGATTTGCCGCTTTTTGAATCCAGTAAGCAGCTTTCTCAAAATCTTTTTCCACACCATCTTCGCCATCATAATACTCTCCAAGCAACAACTGTGCTTGTGCATCTCCCTGTTCTGCCTGTTTAATTGTTTGTGCTAAATCAATCATTGCAAAATCCTCCTTGATATTATACTTGCATATAGATATAATTATTATATCACAAATATCAGAAAAAAATTGGAGGAATTTTAATGGACGATAAACTTAATATTTTATGGACAAGCGACAACCCACACACTGCCCATACTATGGTGTTTATGTATGCAATAGCCGCAAAAACTCAAGGTTGGTTTAATGAAGTGGAAATTATTATTTGGGGAGCAAGTGCAAAACTTGTAGCCGAAGATGAGGGCATACAAGAAAAAATTAAAATGGCACAATATGCAGGCGTAGTTGTTAAAGCTTGTATTGGGTGCACAAATACATTTGGTGTAACAGAAAAATTGAAATCACTTGAGTTGGAAGTAGGACCTATGGGTGTTCCACTTACAACGGCTCTAAAAGATAACGAAAAACTTCTTACAGTTTAAGACAAAAAGGCTACGGAAACCAAATCCCGTAGCCTTTTTGTTATACTATTAATTGCTTTAAGTCATTATGAAAAGGCACTATAATCCCAAACTCATTGTTATTAACCCAATTTTCAATATCTTTAAAACTTTGGTGATGTGTATAACTACATTTAACTAAGCAATCTTTTTTCTTTAATTTGTCAATCATCTCATTTTTAGCTACTTTTCCTGTCGCAACTACAATAAACTTATCTTTCACATTTTCTAAAATAGTTTGTGTTGATTGTTTCACTAAATGCGAGTCACCAATCAATAAAATATCAAATGTGTTATCGTCATATAAAGGATTAGTGTCTAAAAATTTTTCTACAATCCTATAGCTATCTTGTTTAAAATATTGTTGATATTCTAAGTTTTTTAGTATAGCCTTCAAAAAACGTTTGTCTACTGCAATTTTATAGCTACTAAGATTTTTTAATATATCTAACAATATTTCAATCCCTCTACCGTATGGTTGCACAGGCAAAACAACTTTTTCTTCGTTGTCCAAATGCATTTGAACAGTATCTATAAATTGTTTACTTCTATTTTCAGCAACGTCCAAATCTTTATGTGCTGCATCAATTATAGCAACATTAGCAACTACATTTTCTGGCACATCGCAAATATAAGCATGTGTGTACGCTTGAAAATCGCCACTATAAAAATATGATTTGTTTTCCAATTTAATATTAAACCATAAACTCCCTACACAATGTCCACTTCTGCCATACTGAACCTCTATATCTTCGCACAAGTTTAGATTAGTAGAATTTGTATCCAAAAATATTGTATTGTTATAATTTATATCTGCTAAAATGTATGCCACTTGAGATATAACTAACTTTCCACAAAATCCATTATCAACAAAATGTTCAAATGCACCTATATGGTCTTCATGGTGATGAGAAACAAACATATATTTAACTTTTTCTAAAATTTCTCTATTAATATCTGGATATGGGTTTGGGTCAGTGTCCATAATTCCACAGTCCAAAATTATATAATAATCTTTAACAGCAATCAAAAAACAACTGCGACCGTGTTCGCCATACCCTCCTTTAAATGTTAAATCAGTCATTGTTACGCACCTTCGCTATATCCGTATAGATTTTCTTTATTTATAGATATAAATCCATTTTCTCCAAGCTCTAGTTGGTCTGTTGATAAAAACGAAAATGAATAATTATTTGCAGTTGTTGCCTTAACTCGGTAGCAACTACCTTCAAAAGTTGACACAACAACATTTACTGGGAATGAATTTTCTATTTTAGTTTTTGAGTATATACATTCCTCTGGTCTAAATTTTAGTGTAACATTTTGTGATGTGTCGCCGAAAGTTTTACATAACAATTGATTTCCGTCAACATCAACTTTGGCAAACTCACCTTCTTGAGCAACAAATTTTGCTACAACTGTGTTGTATGCACCTAACAGTCCTGCTACTATTGGTGTCTGTGGATTTTTATAACAACCTAGCGGCGTATCAAGCTGGTCTATTTTCCCGCTATTCATTATAATTATTCTATCAGCCATTGCAAATGCCTCAGCAGGGTCATGCGTTACGTGGAAAACTGTTGTTTTTAACTGTCTAAATAAGTATGCCATTTCTGTACGCATCTCAACTCTAAGCTGAATATCTAAGTTACAAAGCGGCTCGTCTAACAAAACGATAACTGGATTAGTTATTAATGCACGTGCGATTGCCACACGTTGTTGTTGTCCACCTGATAATTCTGATGGAAATCTATTTACTAAGCCGTTAAGTTTAAGTAGTTCAATCAGTTTGTTTAGTCTTTCTTCTGTTTCTTGCGTAGAAACTTTTCTAACTTTTAGTCCAAAAGTGATGTTATCTTTAACGCTCATATGTGGCCACAGTGCAAAGTCTTGAAACACCATGTTCATATCTCGCTTTTCTGTTGGCACAGACTTCTTTTTGTCCGAAATAACGTTGCCACTTAGTGTGATAACCCCTTCGTCTGGAGGTAGTATCCCTGATATAATTCTAAGCATAGTAGACTTTCCACAACCTGATGGACCAAGCACGCTAATTATTTCGCCTTCTTTTATATCAAGATTTACTCCTTTTAAAACTTTAGTTTTTCCAAAATCTTTTTGCAAATTTTCAATTTTTAGTAGTGTCTTCATTAGGTTTTTTTCTCCATTTCAGCAAAATTTCTAGTCCACATATTATTAATACAACAATTCCACCACCTACAATAGTAGCTGCTGCTGAATATCCAAATTTTAATGAGTTGTATGCATCTGCGATATATACAGGCAACGTGTTAAATCTTGGCGGGAACAAAATTGTTGTTATTGCAAGATTAAATACACTGCTACCAAACGCACTAAGCAGTGCCGAAACTACTGTCACATGAAGTAGTGGCAACAAAATACTTCTTATACATCTAAAGAAACTTGCACCTTGCATTTGCCCTGCCACAAGTAAATCAGATGGTATTTTTGCCATTCCAGATACTAATATTCGGTTTGTTAGTGGTATTGCTGTTGCGATGCTTGCCAGTATTAATATTTCTGGTTTTCCGTATAAGTCCATTCCGATGTTTGCAAGCCATTTTTGGTTCCATACAAAAATGTATCCTATCCCAAGCACAACACCTGGTATAGCCATAGCTATAAGCGTCATACTGTCAATAACTTTTTTGTATTTGTATGATGAATATGACAACAAATATGCAACGCAAAATCCAATAATAATCCCGCCCGTTGCTGCTGATGCTGCTATTTTTAATGAATTTGTTAGTCCTCCAAGCAAGTTATCTCGCCCTGATAACACCTCAACATAGTTATCTAACGTAAAACTAAATCTTCCGATACTAATTGAATCAGAGAATGACATAATAATGTTTGAACCAATTGGTACCCCTAAAGCTAACAAACAAAATCCTATTACAAAAACTGAGCAAGCAATTGAACCACCTTTTGATAATTTTTTTGGCACAACTTCCATCGTGTCATTGCCTAAAAAGTCAAACTTTTTGCGTCCAATAGCCAAACTTTGTATTGTCATAGCAAAAATAATTAAAATTATAAGATAAAAAGATAAAACTCCCGCCATATCAAATCTTGATGGCGTTGTTGTTATTGCGCTGTAAATTGTGTATGGCAACGTTGGAAATGGGAAAGCCGCTGTTATAGTTGAGGACATTCCATAATCCCCGATTGTATCCATAAAAATTAACATTGCTGATGACAAAAATGCTGGCAAACATAGTGGCAATCTAACTTTTAGCCAAATATATTTTGCTGATGCACCGTTCATTTGTGCTGCTTGTATTAGTGATGCTGGTGACAATTCAAGCGTATTTTTTATTGTTATATAAGCAAGTGGGAATTTACATAAAACTAATACAAATACTAGTCCCCAATAGCTAAAAATAAATTTATTTAAGCCTGATATCCCAAGCCATTCTGCTGCAATTCCATTTCCTGACGAAAAGAAAATCCAACCTTGAGCCAAAATAAATGATGGTACTATAATTAAAATCCAAGCTGTTAAATCAAGCATTTTGCGACCTGCAAACTCGTAATTTACACGTATGTAGGCAAGCACAGTCGCTAGACATACACCTATTGTTGTCGTTCCAACCCCCAATTTTAGTGAGTTGAAAAACGCTGTTTTCCATAGAGGGCGTTCAAAACCCTCTATAATTAGTGATAAGTTTGATAAGTCAAATTGCTCTGGGTCAAGTTGTGGAAGTACTATTTGTATAAATACTGTAAACAATGGCAACAATATTAATACAAATAGTATTAATCCAATCAAGTGTCCTGCTGTATTTTGCTTTGATGACATAATAATTCCTCTATTGAACCGACATATCAGCAAACCAAGATTTTATTTCTGCTTCATGTTCTGCTGCCCATAAAATATCTGCATAACCTAAAGTTGCACCATCATTAAGTCTAATATCATTCATATTTGCACCAACAACGCTAGGTTCAAAAAATCCTTCGTCACCAGTGTTAACAAGTGCTTGTTGAGTTTCTGGGTCTAATAAAAAGTTTACGAAAGCTTGTGCAACTTCTAAGTTGTCTGTTTCACTACATATCGCTGCAACTCGAATAGAACCAGGAGAACCACCATCTGCCCATACGATAGAAATTGGCTCACCAGACGAAATCATATCATATGCATTTGTTTCTTGTAGTAATGCAACATTTATTTCTCCACCTGATAACGCTTGAACAATTTGCGGATTTTTAGGATACACTTTCATGCCTTGTGAAAATAACGTCTGAAACCACTCTTTTCCACCATCAATACCTTTTTCGTACATAAAGTATGATGCAAGTGGATATGCAGGTGCAGCAACTCCAGGGTCAGCCATACCGATTTCATAACCTCTATCAGCTATCAATAAATCATCGAAAGTTTTTGGAGCTGTTGATTCGTCAAATATATCATTTCTATATACTAGCACACCCGCTGCATGTATACCTGTTGGATAAAATGCTTTGTTATCTGGCACCATTTCTTTTGCAAAATCAGTTAATAAGCTTGCATTTTCTGGCTCCCAATCTGTTATAACTTGCCCTTGTAGTGCCAAATTGTATACGCTTGCTGCTGAATCAATCCAAACCACGTCCCACTGAGGGTTATTTTTTTCTGCCGCTATACGAGACATAGTTTCTGCACCATTTCCAAGAACAACTTCAACATCATAACCAGTTGCTTCTTTAAATAAATCAATTATAACTTCATCAAAGTCATTTAAATATACCATTAGTGGTTCTTGACTCGTTGTTGCTTGAGCTGGTGTTTCTGAACTTGAACTTGAACTTGCATTTGAATTTGTTGAATTTTGACTTGATGCATCTGTTGTAGTTTGTCCACTTCCACTGCTACATCCCACAAGCCCCATAGCTCCTATAGATAGTAATGCAATTTTGAATATAGATTTTGTAAAAATTTTCATATTAACCTCACTTTGTTTTATTTTGTAATTTATTATATCGAATCCATGTTAAATTCAAGTTAAATTTATATTAATTTATCGAAAACAGGTATTTTATGTATAAAAAAAAGGCTACGGAAACCCAATCCCGTAGCCTTTTTACTATTGTTGCTCTAACAATAAATCAATTAATGCATGCATACTATCAATAATTTGTACCCCAGCCGTTACAACATACGCTGATGTAAGAGAAATTTCATCTCCTCTTGACGCTGCTGGAATTGCATTCCAAACTGGTGGGTTGTTGTCTTTTGCCGCTTGAACGTTTACTTGTGCTTCTTCAATAGTTGGCACTCCTGAAACAACATAAACTAATAAATCTGTTTCAAGTCCAACGATATCTTCAAGATTTACAAGACCTGACATTCCGTGTGCTTGTGATGACTCAACAGACTCATCTTCTGCAAATATATCTTGTAGCCCAATCATACTAAGCATCGTTCCAAGAGTTGAAGTTGGAGTTTGTAAATAATAGTCCGTTACACTAGAAATTGTTAACCCCAAATACGTTTGTCCCTCAAATTGTGGTCTAACTTCATCAAGTCTTACCTCAAGCTCCGTAAATCTGTTGTTGATATTTTCCGCAGCTTGTTTAGCTTCTGATGTTAATGCGAACGCATCTGTCAACACGTCTGTTTGGTGTTTCATATACTCATACACGTTCATTTCACCATTCATATCGCTCATTCCAATTGCATACACTGGAATTCCTGCTGCAATCAGCGTTTCACCATGCACAGACATAGCTGTCGCAGGACAAATCACAAGGTCTGGCTCCATCGCAACGATTAACTCAATATCAAAGTTTGCTTGCATAACCCCTGGCAACACTTCAACATTATCTAGTAAATCATCTGGATAAGTTAAAGTTGTAGTTGTTGGCACTCCAACAAAGTTTTCAGCTAGACCCATATCGTATAGTGATAAAACTGGATATGTGCTTAAAGTTACTATTCTTTGTGGAATTTCATCTAAAATTACATCATCATACATATTAACTAAATCGTATGTGTGTTTAAGAACAAATTCCGTAGAAACTGGTTCTTCAGCTTTTTCTTCTTTAGATTCATCTTTAACTTCTTCTTTTTCTTCTTTAACTTCCTCTTTTGCTGACTCACTTACAGTTGTAGTTGGTGCTGATGTTGCTGTTGATGTTCCTGAACCCGAACTACATGCCGTTGTCGTCATCATAACTGCTGTGCTTAATGCTAATGCTTTTGCTAATTTCATAATAACCCCCTATAAATGTCTTAAATATTCATCATAACTTTCTCTAATCATATCAATTCCGTGCACTCCAACAATAGGTAAATGTGTTGCAACTTGGCTTTTGAACACCATTGGAGAATTTACACACATTGATGTGTTTGTATCGTTTAATAACATTGCTGACACTTCATCACATAAAACGAAAGTATCATTTAGTTGCTCGATTGCTGCAATTCTATCTGTTTCTTCTTTAAAATATAAAATGTCCTCAGCTGGATTTTCTATTCCTCTTAGTGTGTGTAAACAAATTTTTGTTTCAACTTGTGCACCCAGGTTTTCCATAGCTTGTGAAAGCCCCACAACTCTGTCATAATCTCCTATAACTGCAACTTTTAACGTTTTCTTCAACATCATTCCATACATTTTGTAGTGAGATGCACCCATAATTTTTTTGCCTATTTCGCCCATAACAGCTGGGTTTGGTTGTGAGTCTATCGCCTCACTTACTTGCATAAGCCATTGTTTTGTGCCCTCATAGCCGTAAGGAACACCGTACACATAAGGAACGCCAAACTTTTTCTCCATATGTTTTGCTGCCGCAAGCCCTTCAACACCAACAACAAGGTTCACTTTTGCTTGTGACATATTTTCAATTTGAGTAACTGTCGTTTCTGCACACAAAGTTGTTGAAAGCTCTAGCCCATATGTTTCTTTCATCAAGCGAACAATTTCATTTTTGTCTGAAAATGCTCTAAAGTTTCCAACTGATAACCCAATAATGTTAAATGTATTAGTTTTTTCAGCTTCTTTAACAAGATTTTTCACAATTGCATTGTATCCAAATGAAACTCCAATGCTATAATCCCCTCTAAATCCGCCAACATCGCATGGGATTATTTTTGCATTTATATCTGGTTGCATATACCTACAAACACCTTTGATATCTGTCCCGATAACTTCTGATGTTGAAGATGCTACTACAAATATAACTTTTGGTGAAAAGTTTTCGTCTAGCTCAACTAAAGAATTTTCAAGGCGTGATACATCGCCCATAATAACATCATCTTCGCTCATATGTGTTGAGAAAATTTGCTCGTTGTAGTCAATTCCTAGTTTGCCTAAAAATCCCATACTATAATGAGTTGTCCCTGCTGGCCCATACTCCAAAATTACGCTTTCTTTTATTGTTAATAACGTCCAAAGTAACCCCATTCTATCTGATGGTGTTGGTAAAAATCTACATAGTCCCATGTGGTCTTCCTCCTCCAGTATGTTTTGGTATGCCTGCTGGGTGTCCGCCACCACCGTGTTTTGGTATTCCTGCTGGGTGTCCACCGCCACCGTGTTTTGGCACACCTGCTGGGTGTCCGCCACCCATCATAGCACCCATTCCACCGCCCATAGGCATTGGCATTCCTGCTGACTCTGGCATTTCGCCTGATTGATATGACTTAGCAAGTGCAGCCGAATTCACAAGTGCATTAACTATAAATCTAGTTGCATCAAACCCAAGCATTTGGTTCGCTCTATCTGTATGCACAAGTGCAATACCTTTTGCTCTAAGCTTGTTCGCATACTCATGTCCAAGGTATAAATCTGGTTTAAGTTCATCATACACATATTGAAGTGGCGTAATGTTTGCCGACTTAGTTGTAAATGGATTATGAGTTTTCAAAATTTCTTGTTTCCACGTTTCAATTCCATCAAGATGTGACACTTGGATTAATAGTGGCTCCATTCCAAGACTAATCATAAAAGCATTTATTTCAAACGGTACAAATGGCGTGTGTCCATAAATATAAGTAACTCCGTCAAGTGCTTTTTTCGCCTCTTTCATCTCATCTTGAGTCGCTTCATAATTTTCTACAACTTGTTGCGGAAGTTCCACATTTAAGTAATTAAATAAATTTTTGTAGTTATCTAAAATGCTTTCCAAATTTGCAAATCTAACAAAGTTAACGTATGGCACGCCAAACTCTTTTTCCATTTTCTTTGCAAGTGGAAGTGCTGTATCATGCACAACGATATTTACTTGTGCTGATGGTGCTTTTTTGATGTCATCAACTGTACAACCTGACGGCAACATAAGTCCAACTTCAACACCTGCATTTTTTAGCACGCTGTAAAGCTCTGTATTTTCAAAAATTCCTAGACGTTGCCCAAGCACATTTACTTGTTTGCCTTTATCTTGGTCTTCCATCATCTCGGCACATGCTGTAATCGTTCTTTCTATCCCTGGCATATGGTCTTGACATTTAAAGTGCTCTGTGTGCACAGCCATAACTGGCAAGTTGTATTTATCTGTTAGTGCAGCTGCAACTGCGTCCATATCGTCACCAATAATTTCTATAACACAAGTTGTTACCAAAAATACACATTTAGGGTCATACTCTTTAATCATCTCGTCAAATGCAACTTCTGTCGTTTTCGCACTACCAAAAGTTACGTCATGCGTGTCAACAACAACAGATACACATCGCCCTTTAATCCCACCAAAGTCTGGGTTAAGCGTAAGTGACTTCGTGTAATATGCACATTCATCAGTTCCAATAACCATAATCATTGCATCTTTTATACCTTTTGCAACAAGTGCCGCACCCATAAGTGGGCAGTGGCTTCCTGGAAACAACGTGTGCGTAAGCTGTTGCACATCTTTAATAGTTTCAACTTCATCAAGCCTTTTAAGCCTGCTGATTATTTTTTTTCCGTCCATAATTTTCTCCTTATTATATAATTTCAGAATATGCAATAACAGGGTTCGTTCGCCCTGGAACAAACACTATTTCGCAATCTACACCATAAACTTCTTTAAGCATTTGTGGTGTAACAACTTCGGCTGGTGTTCCCTCCGAATATTTTTTTCCGTCTTTAATAACGACAATTTTGTCGCTAACTTCTAGGGCGTGGCTTAAATCATGCAACACCATAACAACGCCTACCCCAAAGTTTTTATTTAAACGTTTAAGTAATTTCATCGTTTCAAGCTGATATGAAATATCAAGATAAGTAGTTGGTTCATCAAGAAAAAGTATTTCTGGCTTTTGTGCAAGAACAGTGGCAATCCAAACACGTTGTGCCTGACCACCTGAGCATGCTTGAATTGACCTATCTCTAAGTTCATATACTCCTGTTTCTTTCATTGCCCACTCAATAATTTCTTCATCTTCTTTTGAGTTCCCGCTAAACCATTTTTGGTATGGCATACGCCCAAATGCAACTAAATCTTTTACTGTAAAGTCTGGCGGGGCATTATGCTTTTGTGGCAATACGCCCATTTTTTGTGCCAAATCTTTACTATGCATTTTTTTAAGTTCTTCACCATCAACAGTTATTGAACCAATTTTGTAGTCCAACAACCTTGTTAATGCTTTTAAAACCGTTGATTTTCCTGAACCATTTGGTCCGATAATAGTAGTAATTTCACCTTTTTTTACAGTTATATCTATGTTTTCAACTATGACATGTTCGCCATATGCAATTTGTACTGCGTCACCTTTAACCTGCATAAACTTTTCCTTTCTTCTTCAACATATATAAGAAAAATGGTCCACCAACAAGTGCCATAACTATACTTACTGGAACTTCCATACCCGTTATAATTACACGTCCTATCGTATCAGCAACAAGTAAAATTAATGCACCAAGTAGTGTCGTTACAGGAAGTAAAGCTTTATAGTCTGAGCCGATTATAAGTCTACCGATATGTGGCACGATAAGCCCAACAAATCCGACCATACCAACAACTGTAACCGTTGATGCTGCAAGGAATGCTGATATTGCCGATAATGCAATTCGGCTTTTTGTTACGTTTACACCTAAACTTTTTGCCATATCTTCACCTAGAAGAAGTAGGTTTGCAGTTTTGATACAACAAAATCCTAGAGTTAGTCCAATCGAACTATACGCTAAAGCTATATATACTTGCCCCCATGAACGTCCTGACAAACTACCGTTCATAAATGATAAAACATTTTGCAAATCATCTGCGTTAAGTAATTGTAAAAATGAGTTGTATGCTCCAAGTACACTATTGATTGCAACTCCCGATAAAATTATTCGCATAGCCGAAATCCCATTGTCCCAAGCCATAACGAAAATAAGTACACATGCAAATCCTGCCCCAACAAATGCAAACAATGGAACAGACGCTGTTAGATGTGGAAATAATAATAAAATTGTTATTGCTGCCGTGCTTGCCCCTGCCGAAACCCCGATTGTTCCTGGATCTGCAAGTGGATTACCCATAACGGCTTGAAGAAGTGCACCTGCAACTGCCAGCGATGCCCCAACTATTAGTGCCAGTATAATTCTTGGTAACCTCAAATTCATAATAACTACTTTAACTGTGCTGTCTTCACCAGATGTCAATGCTGTAAAAATTTCGCTAACAGAATACCCTGCACTCCCAACGTTTAGTGCAACAATAGACATAGCTCCTATTAAAACAATTAATATTAGGCATACTGCGATAACTTTTGGCATACTTGCCTGTTTATTTTTAGACATCTTCACTAGCATTTAGAACTTTATCTGCTAGTTCTAAATATTCCCCTTTCATAATTGAACTATCGTCAAGAAACTCAAATACAGTTCCTCCTCTGTGTTCAGCAGTTTGTATTTCTTGTGAACGTGGTATGTATGATACAATGTTAGTACCGATTTCATCACATGCTTTTTGAACTATTTGCTTTTCGTCGTCAATATTTTTAGCGTTTAATATAATTCCTTTAAGCGATGCGTATCCACGTTTTCCAAAGTTGTCAATCGCCGATGCTATATTGCTTGCAGCGTATAGTGCCATCATCTCACCTGATGAAACTATAAATACATCTTTTGCGTATCCACCTCTTATTGGCATTGCAAATCCACCACAAACTACGTCACCTAAAACGTCATATATAACTATATCTGGGTTATAATGTTCAAACGCCTCAAGCTCCTCAAGCTTTTCAAATGCCGAAATAATTCCACGACCTGCACAACCAATCCCAGGGGTTGGCCCTCCAGACTCAACGCACAATACGCCGCCATATCCTTCAAACACTATATCATCAAGCGTCAAATCGTCGCCTTTTTCTTTAAGTTGGTCTAAAACTGTTGGTATATGTTTACCAGCCATCAGATTTTTTACTGAGTCTGCTTTTGGGTCACAACCTATTTGCATAACTTTGTAACCTTTTGATGCAAGAGCAGCAGATAAATTTGAAGTAGTAGTTGATTTTCCTATACCACCTTTACCATAAATCGCTATTTTCTTCATAATATTTCTCCTTTATTTTATAATGTTAGCCAACGCTATTACAAAATTATAGTTAGTGCTAACAAAATTGTCAATAAAAAAAACTACTAGTTTTGTAGAACTAATAGTTTTAAATTTATATCTAATTCAGTTTAATGACTTTTGGTAATTCCAAAATTTCATAATCTACGTCAATTTTACGTGCCACCATATACTCTATCTCCGTTGTAGACACAGGGCGTATAAATACTACAACTGTAGGGTCTTCGTATGCAAATTGTAGATGCACATTTATTTTTTTCACTTCATTGATTTCTAGTGTGTTTGTGCTTGCAAGAGGTGATGTTGTATAGTACAACTCAAAGGCATCAATTTCTGCGTCAATAAATTCTATCCATCTTTGAAAATTACTAGTTGGTGTTATAATTGTTTCAAATTTATCGTGTCTATCACATTGCCCCACATAGTAGTTGAAGCTTGTATCCGTGTCAAATGCTTCATTATGGTTAATAATATTGATATTTCCTGTTTTTCGCCCAATAATCGTTCCAAATGCAACTGCTGTTTTTGCTGTTGGGCGAGTTATATCGTCACTCACTTGAATTCCTCGTTCTAACATCTTTTCTTTAGCTTCTTGTGTTCCAAGTGGAGGAAATATATCATATGAAGTTTGACCTTGCATATATTTTTCAAATAGATGTCTAACAATACGTGATTTACTTGCATTTCCTGCTAAAAATATATTTATAGTCGCACTGCCCTCAGTTGTTATATCACTAAATGTGTCTCGTAGAGAGGTAAAAAATCTTGCCACTCCAAGTTCAATACGATTTTTCAACATTTCTTCAAGCATATCACAATCAATTTTTAGCTTTAACTTTGCAGACAGTTGGTCGTTATCTTTAAATAGACGTATTTGTGTTTTATTTATTGTTGATTTATAATCTTTATCATCTTCCCAAAGTGGACGCAATAATTCCATTATTATAGCAACGTTTCTACCATTTAAAGTTATATCTTGTTTTTTTAGATAGTTTATATTTGCTTTGAATGCTGTTGTGGCTATAATTTTTAGAAGTTTTTCACCACCAAGCTTAGGGTCACTATGTGCTCCAAACTGCTCTAGTGCAAAGTGATGACGGCGTTTGTCTTGCTTTTTATTTGCCGCTCTATAAATACCAAAATCAAAGTCTGCACTACCCCCGCCAAAGTCAAACACTCCATAATAAACTGCCTCGCCGTCTTCTGGGCAAAATCCGTATTCTTTGAACGCCGAAATAACGTATGCTGCGGGTTCACTAACGTTTCCTGTTACACTAAACTTTTTCATCACTTCTTCATTTGATAATATCTCTTGAGGTAATGATTTTTTTAGTCCCATCTCAAACGATTTCACTAATCTTTGGCGCAATTCTGTGCTATATGATACAGGGTATGAAATTAAATATTGCAAGTATATCCCGTTTCGCATGTTGTTTATATATAAACCTAAATAGTATGCGTATATTTCCATTGGATTAAACGACTCATCATCATATGTGCAACTTGTTTTTAAGTCATTTAAAAACATATAATAGTCACGACGACTATTTTCTAAAAACTGGTCAAGTGCCCCATGTGAGATTGTTATGTCTGCCCATTTTGTGTTTGGACGACTTATTTTACTGTTGTAGTTTTCCATAAAGCTTTCAACATCAGTAAGTTTCATAAGTGTAGGGTTTTCAAAGTCTGACGCTGATAAGTTATCGGTTGGTGTACCTATATACATAGGAACGATATCTTGGCTGTTTTCTTGATATACAACAACTGTACTTTTTGCCCCAAAATCTATCCCAACAACTCCGCCCTCTTTTATGTCCAGAATTGGGTTACGGTATTTTGCATTATTATTTTTTATGCTAAGTATGTTGTTTGTTTGCTCTGTTACCTCCCAATGTCCTGTTGTTAGTATTTCTGTATCATAGCTTGGTGATGCTATTTTATGTTTGTCGCAGTCTAACAAGTCTTGTTTGCATTTTTCAACTTGGTTAAATATTACTTGTGGTATAAACTTAATAAGTTTGTCTGTTCCACTAGTTACATCTGAGTTATTAAAAACTTGATGCATTTTTGATACTTCTATAGTTTGGTCTACATGATTTCTAACGTAGTTGACATCAGTATTTTTGTATATGTCGATTAACGTTTTATAAGTATCTTTTAGTTTTGAGTCACGTGGAATTATATTATTTTGTAACCAATGTATCACAACTTCTTCTTTTACTAGATTGTATCTGCTTTCAAGCCGAGAAACTGGGAAATTATATCCCTCTGTACATTCTTTATCAAAAGATTTATACTTAGTCTTTCCTTGATTGTCAAGACATCTAATTTCAGTACTCCATGTGTTTGGGGCGACTAAAAACTTCTCTTTGTTTTTAAACGGAAAGTTTTTAGAATCATTATATAACACCGTTAGCTCCGTTTCGCTTAAAAGTGACCAAGATAAATCCTCAAATTGTGGTATGTCAAAAGTATTGCCGGAATGTGTGCAAGTATATTCATTGCAATTTGGAAAATATCCTTTTATTTTTCCGTCATAAAATATGTCTTTGTTGTCCATAAAAATCCAGCGATTTGCCAATAATTGTAGAGCTTCTTGGTAAACCTCATTTAATAAATTATTGATTTCAGCAGTTATTTCCTTTATAATGTTTTGTCGTATCATATGCCCTCACCTCGTTAATTGTAGTTGATAATCTATTTTACCACAAATTACCCATGATAATCTACAATTTAACAGTTAAAATTTATGTATAAAATGCTAGAAATTAGCAATACTGATAGTATAATAAAAAATATGAGGTGAAATGTAATGGAATTAAACACTAAAGAAAGACAAGCATTAGAAAACTTAAAATCTGAGGAGCAACTTTGCATCGACAAATTTTCAAGATATGCAAACGAAGCAAAAGACCCTGTTCTTCAAGAATTATTTAACACTCTTACAAAAGACGAACAAAATCACTTCAACTCACTTGAGCAAGTGTTAAACGGTGGACCAGTTCCTGCGGTAGATTGCAACGACTCTAAAGGGAAAAACTACGCTCCAACAGCAACTTATGCAGAGGGAACAAACTCAGCTGACAAAACGCATGATTCTTATCTTGCAACAGATGGGATTAGCACTGAAAAACTTATTTCTGGAGAATACAATGACGACGTGTTTGTATTTGGAAATTCAGATGTGAGAAAACTTTTTGCTGATATTCAAGTTGAAGAGCAAAACCACGCTGAAATGTTGTATAAATACAAAGTGGCTAATGGAATGGCTAACGACTAATTTTTTGGCACGCCCCCCGAGGGCGTACCTTTACATATGATTATTTATAGTATCTTAGTTAACGGAAATTGTGGATAAGCTATATTCCACTCCGAAATAGATAATACTTCAAACTTATCTATTAAAGTTTCCTTGAAATTATTTTGCTCTTGTAACTCAAAAGGTAATAATTTTCTTAATTTTGTGTATGCTTTTCCTCTTAATACACTGTCACCATTTTTAGCTTCTAAAATATAAATATATATTTTACGCTTTCTTTCTAATTTATCAATAGCATTAACATAAGTTAAACTATCATAATATTTTTTAGCAACTTGACTTATTTTTTTATCATCTAAAGGATTAAAAGCTGCTGGATTTACAGCATTTTTAATAGCTGAATTTTTGTACTCCACAAATATAATTTCCTTATCAGTTTCTACAATAAAATCTACATCTGATAATTGAGTCTTTGCTAAATGAAAAATTTTATTTAGGCTATCTGTTGCCCAAATAGCTTGAGTAACATCAATTTGATATTCATTATTTTCTTCTACAAATATCATATCAATCACCAATATTTAAGTCATATACTCTATTAAACAGTGCATCAAACGACGCTATAATAGAATTATGTTTTAAATCCCTAAAATTTTGACCACTTTCACACTTAACGCCATTATCTTTTGTTTGATAAAAAGAATGAAATGCTACATTATCAGTATCTCCTGCTAAAACCTCAATATACTTTGCAAATATATAGTCATGTGTTGATACAAATACTTGCACTCCCAATTTTGATAAATCTAATATCACTGACACTATATCTGGTATAATGCTAGGATTAATATTGACTTCTGGTTCGTCCCAAAATAATATTGATCCTTTTTTTATGTTTCCTGTCATAATTAACTGCCATATTATAGCTACTTTTTTTATTCCCTCTGACTCTAAAGCAAATTCAATCGGTTTACAATTAGTTTTTTTCAAATAAAATACTTCGTTTTCTACTATGACCTGTCCACCAATAATTTTTTCGATGGACTTTAGTATTTCTTGTGCCTCTGGCGAGATTTCTTTTAATGTTGGTAGTAATGCTCTGCTGATAATATCGTAATAAGTTTTGTCAAAAGGCATGTTATACATGTCGTTTATAGACATAAATCCTTTTGAATGTGTAAGCATATCTTTTGCAGGTATGAATACAGTTGCAGTTGATGGGGTTGATATAATGTCACCTGTTACTGGTAGCACAAAACATTCGCTTGTAGTAAAATAACGTTCTTCGTCTACTGATTTATTAGTTACTGCGTAATTTTGGCTGGCATACAGATGTTTTAATAAATGTGTTTTGCCTGTTCCGTTTTCTCCTATAAATACATTAAGTCCTGTTGAGAATTCAAGTTCTAGTTCTTTAAACACAGTTAGGTCTTTTATTTTGACGTTGGTAATTGGCATTATTATAAATTCCTTTCTTAATATTTTTTTGGCACGCCCCCCGAGGGCGTGCCTTTACATATGATTAATATTCAAAAATATCTGTTAAGTTAATTTCCAAATCTTGAAATAGATGTGGTGTTATAGTTGTTGCGTGGGATTGTCTTTCGGCTGGTGTTAGGTAGTTTAGTTCGTGCTTAGTTAGTAGGTTTACTGCATTTAATAGTGTGTATTTATCATTTTCTAAAACATATTGTTCGATACTGCTTGATTTCGGGTCGATTATCCAATATTCTTTTACACCGAATTTGGCGTATTTATTGAATTTGAGTATTCTATCGTTTGAAATATTGCCTGATAACACTTCTACTATTAGACTTGGTGTACCGTGGAAGTTCTCAAACGGTTTTACTTGTTGGTTGCAAATAATTTTCACGTTTTGCAGTTTTTCAAGCTTAGTTTGTTGCAATGTTATAAGCTGGTCTAGGTTTTTGAAGTATTCGCCTATTTTGGCTTGTTCTGTCATACTTAAAAGTAGTTGTATTATCAACTTCGCCTTTGTATTCTTAGTGTCTTTCTGAAGTTAACCAGAATGGAAGGAGAGATTGATGCTTGAAGAAGCGGTGGGAGGATGGAGTGATAGGTGAATGGAAAGGGTGAAGAGTGGAGAGATGAACGAATGGCTCCAAAAACTTGTTGACTCAGACTACTAGTCATGTTTTAGGGTAATCAGGGCTCCTTAAAACATTTCTGTGATGTTGCTGGAGGGGAAATGAATAATGCAATAGACGCGGTAATTTTCCCACAACAACAACAATAACATTCATGCTGTTGTGATTTCATATAATTTCTTTATTCCCCTGCCTTTCTCTCCCTTTGTGCTGTGCCAGACGTATGCACATTACAAAGAGAGTCAGGAAATGGCTTTCCACTTACAAAAATGAGAGCAGATCTTGACACTGTTAAAGGAAGGACCTTTGGCTGTGAGGGACTTTTGGGACAGCTACTCTGCCGGCAGGCACTTTTCTCAGATTCTCATATAAGCACAGGACAATCTAATTTAATTTACCCACAAGAGCAATATTTCTTCACCGTGTTATCATTATTCTGCCACTGAGTCACTGACATGTTATTAACATAAAAGACAGCAAAGGGGGATGTTTTCCTCAATCTTAAAAATATCCCTGTTGGCTGGAGCCCAACGTTGTTGCTCCTTTCCCTCTCATTTTCCTCACGCCCTTTCAACTAAAATAACATTTTTGAATGGATTCTTGTATTATTGATGGATTCTTGCTCCACTGTGGTTTGAATTAATAGCTTGGATGCCTGTATGGTTGCATTTAGCGTGTGGACGCACACATGCATACACACACACACACACACAAACACACAAAAAACGCTTTCAGGCATTTTTTACCACGGCACACACTCAAGCAAACTCACACACACGCTAAGTAAATGTTAATGTACACAGGTGCAGTCTGTAGGGAGGTTGCTTTTGCTCTCTCATCAGTCACTCGTAATCACTTCCCTTCCAGCCCAGTAAATCACCGTCTTTTACTGATGCATTTATAGGATGCATGTTCACAACTTGTAGCCAGGGAAAAAGTTTGACCACCACCAGGAATACATTAAAAG
>LNZQ01000209.1 GCA_002007315.1 Epulopiscium sp. Nele67-Bin004 | reverse complement strand
GACTAGGATTCTCCACTTACCCTAGTTGACTCTCCAGCTTCCTCTTCTTCCTCCACCGCCTCCTCATCAGCTCTCTGCCTGAACACACTGAAATTGTTTTGATAGGCTCGTCTGTCGTCCCGATTAGTCTAAGATGATTTATATCAAAGCAAACTTTCACATTTGCTATAAGCTCATCTAACGTAATAGCTGTCGTCATCCCAAATCTGCCAAGCCCATATTTTTGTTCTGTACACCCAAAATTATTAAGCACTTTTGTACCAGTAATATTAAGCCTCTTACATATTATGTCATTTATACCGCCAAATGCACTATCAAAATTTGTATGCATAGCAATTAATGATATTTTATTCATAATCAGTTTGCGTATACCACGTCCAAGTGGCGTATTATAATCAATTTTTTTGAATGCTGAAAAAATAAATGGGTGGTGTGTTATTATGCAATCAACTTTTTCGTCAATCGCTTCATCAATAATAGCATCATTAATATCTAACGCACACATTATTTTAGTAACAGGTTCGTCATCAGCTCCAACTAACACGCCAACGTTATCCCAACTTTCAGCTATATTTACAGGGGCAAGATATTCTAATTTTTCCATAACATCTTTAACTGTATACATTTTCTTCTCTCCTTTATAGAATTTTATATTGTCGGCAACTATTATCGTATAATATTTTCCGCTATCTTCTATTTGATGTTTTGATACTAGTTTAAAACCAATGTTTTTTATAAACTCGGTAACCTCATCTTGAGCAGTGTGTGGGGACAAAATTAATTTTTGAGAATTTTGAACTACTTCCATTCCATTTTTCAAAATTTCCTGTATAACGTGTCCCCCCATACCAGCAATAATTATAGTTTGGATATTATCAGTTAAATATATACTACTTAAACCATCTCCAAGTCGTATATCTACATTTGATAAGTTTTGCGTATTTCGTCTAGCATTTTCTAAAGGCCCAGCATTTTTATCGCTTGCGATAATATAGTCAACTTTGCTACTAAGATATGCTGGGATATGAGCGTGATCTGTGCCTATATCAGCTAGCCTAGTCCCTTGAGGAACGTAACTTGCAATTATTTGTAATCTATTTGATAATTTCATCTTTTGTACACACCTTCTTATTCCAAATAATCTTTAAGTTTTTTGCTACGGCTTGGGTGACGAAGTTTTCTAAGTGCTTTCGCCTCAATTTGTCTAATACGCTCACGTGTCACTTTAAATTCTTTGCCCACTTCTTCTAACGTACGTGCTCTACCATCATCTAACCCAAATCTAAGACGTAATACTTTTTGTTCACGCTCTGTAAGTGTATCAAGCACTTCTATAAGCTGTTCTTTTAATAAGGTAAATGCTGCTGCTTCTGCAGGTGCAGGTGCATCATCATCTGGTATAAAATCGCCAAGGCTTGTGTCTTCTTCTTCCCCAATAGGAGTTTCTAAAGCGACAGGTTCTTGCGATATTTTCATGATATCCAGTACTTTGGATACAGTCATTTCCATTTGTACAGCAATTTCTTCTGGTTGAGGTTCACGCCCAAGTTCTTGAAGAAGTTGTCTAGAAACTCGCATTAGTTTGTTAATCGTTTCAACCATATGAACAGGAATTCTTATAGTACGAGCTTGATCAGCTATTGCACGTGTTATTGCTTGTCTAATCCACCACGTTGCATACGTACTAAATTTATAACCTTTACGGTAGTCAAACTTTTCAACTGCTTTAATAAGTCCTAGATTTCCTTCTTGGATTAAGTCCAAAAACAACATACCACGTCCAACATAACGCTTTGCTATACTTACAACTAAACGCAAATTTGCTTCCGCAAGACGCTTTTTTGCCTCAGAATCGCCTTCTTCCATACGCTGTGCAAGTCGTATTTCTTCTTCAGCGGATAATAGAGGAACTTTTCCTATTTCTTTTAGATACATTCGTACAGGGTCATCAATGCTAATTCCTTCAGGTAAGCTAAAATCAATTTCCTCATCTTCTATTGGATTATCAATTTCAATCATATCACCTATAATATCTATACTTTGTGATTCTAAATATTCATACACTTGTTCAATTTGTACTGGTTCAAGTTCTAATTCCCCAAAAGCGTCGCTTATTTCTTTTTGCTCTAAAACCCCATTTTTATCACGAGCCAATTGCAAAAGTTGATCTAGCTTAATTTTAAATGTCAGTTTTTGTTGTTGTGCTTCTTCTTTCAATATACTCAATCCTTTCTCTGTCTACTATTCTAACCATTTATAACAGCAATATTCAATTTCTTAAAATCCTGTCTAGCAGAAAGTAGATTTTGTAATTCTAATGCCTTTTGAGGCTGTGCAGATAATTCCTTTATTTGACGATCAAAATGTTGATCATTTAATTTTTTTATTGTGTCATTTAACATTTTGTTTAGTAGTGTGCTCGTCTGATAACGGGTATCTTCCCCTAAAATAACATTAGAAATTATTTGTTGTTCTTCTTTAGAAACATATTTGCTATTTAAATAACCAAGATCTATTTCTTGATCGAATTTAATAGCATTTACAATACATTTATATAAATCTTGCAAAACGCCTTCATCAAACAGCCACTCCCCTATGTAGTTTTCTACTTTAGGAAAAATTTGCTTATAATGATATAATACAGATAACAAATCAATTGAAATATTTGATGTAAACTCACGTGGTAGACGTCCAATTTGAGATGTTGTCTCAATAGGTTTTGGTGTCCCAACATAGACTCGTTTAATTTCGGCCTCAAGAGCTACTTTATCAATATCGTATTTTTTTGAAACTTCATCAACATACACCGATTGTTCTATACTGCTGGCTAATTTAGCAATAATTTCGGAAATATTTTGCAAAAATTTAATTTTTTGTTCGGGCACTTTAATGTCATATTGCAATTGTAAGTCCATAATTTGAAACCATACATCTGTTTTTGATGTATCAATACATTTTTGCAATTTTTCTGCCCCATATTTGACCAAAAAGTCATCAGGGTCTTTTGTGTCCAAAAGTTCTACAACCCGAGCATTTATATTCACTTCACGCAAAATAGCCATTGCTCTAAACGTCGCTTTTTTACCTGCTTGGTCGCTATCATACATAATTACGACTTCGCTTGTATATCGTTTTAACAGTCTTGCTTGTGGCGTAGTAAATGCAGTGCCTAAAGATGCAACCGTTTGTGTAAAACCAGCTTTATGCATAGCAATAACGTCCATATATCCTTCAACTAGAATATAGTAGTCATGTTTGTGCATCTTTGCAAGATTTAAGCCATACAAAGTTTGGCTTTTATCAAAAATAATTGTTTCTGGAGAGTTTAAATATTTTGGCATAGCATCACCAAAAACTCTACCACCAAAAGCAATTACTTTTTTATTAACATTAAATATCGGAAACATAAGCCTATTTGAAAACTTATCATACAGCTTTCCTGTATGTTGGCTTTTTGAAAATAATCCACTGTCTAACAATATATTATCGTTATACCCTTGCATTTTTAGGTGGTTATATAATATAGTATAGTCAGATGGGGCATAGCCTAAACCAAATTTTTTAATAGTTTTTTCGTCTAGTTGCCTAAATGCTAAATAATCTTTAATTTCAGGATTAGATGTTTGTTGTAAATTAAAGTAATAAAAACGTGCTGATTTAACATGAAGTTCCATTATAGCAGTTTGCTTAACAACTTTTTCATGTTGATTTTCGCTGTTCTCACTAAATTCTAAAGGTATATTTGCACGATTGGCAAGTTCTTCAATAGCATCTACAAACGCCAAATTTTCTTTTTCCATAACAAAAGTTATGATATTGCCACCAGCACCACAGCCAAAGCAATAATACATTTGTTTGTCATCACTTACAGAAAAAGATGGTGTTTTTTCAGAATGAAAAGGGCATAGTCCAACATGTGAGTGACCTTTTTTAGTAAGCTTTGTATGTTCTGAGATAACAGATACAATATCGCTTTGGGCTCTTATTTTTTCAATAAAAGTATCCGAAAAATACATAGATTTTTATACCTTCCTTAATTAATAATAGTTTATACAACATAATTATACTACAAACGTGTCATATTTCCTCTTTTTTTATCTGATATTAGTATTGACAAATAATCGCATATTTATAATACTTCTTACAATATAATATGGGCATACTAATTTTTTAATTACTATTTTTATTATTTTATAGGTTTGGGCGCATAGGCGCCCGCAATTAAAATTTAATGTGGTCTGATATATATTCAACTAATTTACTAATTTCAATACGGTGTTGCT
The DNA here is from genome assembly GCA_002007315.1 of Epulopiscium sp. Nele67-Bin004. The sequence goes on along the minus strand of LNZQ01000209.1, from coordinate 22,511 downwards.
CCATAGAATCTCTCTCACGCACTGTCACCATGTTGTCATTTTGTGACTCAAAATCATACGTAATGCAAAACGGCGTACCGATTTCATCTTGACGTCTATAACGTTTCCCAATTGAACCTGTTTCATCGTATTCCACGTTAAAGTGTTTGCTTAGTGTGCTATAAATTTCTGTTGCAGGCTCACTAAGTTTTTTAGAAAGTGGTAAAATCGCTGCTTTTATTGGTGCAATTGCAGGGTGAAACTTAAATATATTTCTAGTTTCACCATCTTCAAGAGTTTCTTCTTGATAAGCATCACATAAAAATGCCAACGTTACTCTGTCTGCACCAAGTGCTGGTTCAATACAATACGGGATATACTTTTCGTTAGTCGTTGGATCAAAATAATTCATGTCTTCGCCTGAGTGCTCGCTATGCTTTGTCAAGTCATAATTTGTGCGGCTTGCAATACCCCACAACTCACCCCACCCAAATGGGAACAAATATTCGATATCTGCTGTTCCGTTGCTATAGTGAGAAAGTTCTTCTGGAGAATGGTCTCTCATACGTAAGTTGTCTGGGCTTATCCCTAGCGTCAACAACCAGTTGTGGCAAGTTTCTTTCCAAGTGTCAAACCACTCAATTTCTGTTCCTGGTTTGCAGAAAAATTCAAGTTCCATCTGCTCAAATTCTCTTGTTCTAAATGTGAAGTTACCAGGTGTAATTTCATTTCTAAACGACTTTCCAATTTGCCCGATACCAAACGGAATTTTTTTGCGGCTTGTACGTTGTACATTTTTGAAGTTTACAAAAATACCTTGTGCCGTTTCTGGGCGCAAATATACAGTATTTTTTGAGTCTTCAGTTACACCTTGGAATGTTTTAAACATTAGGTTAAATTGTCTAATGTCGGTGTAATTATGTTCTCCACATGATGGACAATTAATAGAATTTTCCTTTATATAGTCTTGCATTTTTTCATTTGACCAACCGTCAACAACTTCTTCTTTGCCTTGTTCTGACATAAAATCTTCGATTATTTTATCTGCTCTAAAACGCTCTTTACATGATTTACAATCCATTAAAGGGTCACTAAAGCCTCCAAGATGCCCTGATGCAACCCAAACTTGAGGGTTCATAAGAATTGCACAGTCTACCCCTACATTTAGTGGGTGTTCTTGGATAAATTTTTGCCACCAAGCTCTTTTGATGTTGTTTTTAAGTTCTACACCAAGCGGACCATAGTCCCAAGTGTTTGCAAGCCCCCCATAAATTTCAGAGCCTGGGTATACAAAACCTCTCGATTTTGCGATTGCTACTATATCTTGCATTGTCTTTGCCATTTACTTATACTCCTTTGTGTTTTTTCGTTAACTATATTATTATACTATCGTTTTGTCGTATTTCCTCTTTTTGGAGTGCTTATAAATTAAGTATGTTGTTTATAATAGAATTATATTCAGTTTAGGAGGAAAAAACATGATAAAATTTTCTATTTTTGCATTAATCGCACTTTTATACACCCCTACCCTATACGGAAATATGCCAATTCGTGCCGAGCGTACCACACAAACTTATACTACTGACCAAGAAGTATCATACGAAAATGGTTATATACCTGTGTTAGTTTATCACAAATTTGCCACGGAAGTTGCCGAAGTCGACAAAGCATTTATAGTCCAAACGGATTTATTTGAGCAACAGCTGCTTACATTAATAGATAATGGCTATACCCCTGTCACGATGCTTGACTTGGCTAAATATTTGCACGGACTGGGGGGAATGCCAGACAAGCCATTTTTGATAACGATGGACGACGGTTATTTGTGTAATTATGAAGAAGCTTTTCCAGTATTAACAAAATATGATATTCCTGCTACATATTTTGTTATAGCTGATTTGATTGGTGATACAACTTATAGTTCATATTTCGACTGGGAGCAAGCTAAAGAAATGGAAGATAGTGGGCTTATCGATATACAAAATCATACTAGCAGTCATATTTTAATGGATAGCACAGATTGCACTACAGCCCAAAAAGAAGTACTGCATTGTTTAAGAGAAATTGAAACACACCTTGGCAAACGTGATGTGCACGCCTTGGCGTACCCGCAGTGTTTGTATACAGATGATACTATAGTGTGGCTTGAACAAATTGGGGTTGACTTGCAATTTACAGGAATAGGCAACGATGCAACTTGTCCAACAAACATTCAAAGAATAGCTGTATCTAGCTATGATAGTCCTGAAAAATTGTTACGAATTGTAAATAAATTGTGTGATTAGAGGACATTATGTCCTCTACTTGACATTTTTAGGACATATGATAAAATATATGTAGATAAAAATGAGAAAGGATTTTTACGCATGATTACTGAAATATCAGACGAAACTTTAACGTTAAAACTAATGAATAACTGGGCAAATTCATTGTATTATTATCAAATTTATAGTGCAAACAATAAAATTGGAAAAATTAATATTCGTATTGGTTACAATCAACATACATATTATGATGGACATATTGAATACGAAATCGACATACCATATCGTGGTCACAAATACTCGTACTATGCCTCAAAACTAGCTTTTGAAGTAGCTAAAGCACACAATATGGACTATGTTTATATTACGTGTTGTAGTTCAAATATTGCATCAAAAAAAATTATTGAACAGCTAGATGGCAAGCTGTTAGAAACATGCAATAGCCTCCCTATAGATTTTTCAGATTGGTATGAAAATATAAAACCTTATTGTATTTATAAAATAGATTTATAACAAAAAAGCAACCCAAATTATCAGGTTGCTTTGAATTACAATTTAAGTTATTATAAGATTAGTTTCAGCGTCCCTAGTAGCTCCATTTGTGACTCAATAAACTTTTTTTCTCCCGTTTTTAAATTTATATGTGCTCCTCTAAGCTCGCTGGTTTCATTCATTTCATCTACTGGAAAAATAATTAAAATTTGTCCATCTGTTGCATAACAAGCAAATTTATCAGTTGCAAATTCTCTTGATTCTTCATTTGTACGTATCGTCACCTCATAAATAGTGGGCACTTGCCCCTCAATACCTACAAGGCTTTGTATAGTTTCAACATCTAAATTTGCAATAACTTCTGTTATACTTTTCCTCGAAATATCACCCAGTTCATCAATCATATGTTTTGGCAATAACAATTGAGAAATTCCGTATATATACTTAAAATTAGCCGAATTATTAGACACATAGTTGTTAACATAAACTCCATATCCAAGCACTTGCGGAACTGATGACGTTTCAAAAACTGATGCACGCCCTTCAAGAGAAGTGTTAATAAACGTTTCGAGTTGTATCATGAATTTATCGGCATCTTTAGGAGGCGTATTTCTATCAGCAGTTACACTAAAATAATCAGCATTTGTAATCGTGTACATAAGTAACGCCTCAATACCTTTTAGACTTTCAAATCCCGATCTAGCTACTTTCTTTTTTATATCTATACCAAGCTCGGCAAGTGATCTAGTTATTTCATTTCTATTTCGCAATTTAATTTCTTGCATAATTTTCTCCTTATATTATACGCTTTTTACTGTGTATTCTGGCAAATTGTTATATCCACAACCCCCAATAAACTTATTGCTATCTATTTTTGTTCTTCCAAACTTTGGTCCATAAAACTCATCAAGCTTATAAAACGCTTCCCCCAAAGTTGCACCGTTAAACACTAGTGACAATATTGATAATGGCAACCTATCCTCGATAAGTTTAAACTTAAAATAGTATGTTTTAGTCGTTTTTAGTTCTCGTTCTATCTTTTCTTCTTCCGACATTTCTATTCCCATAAAACTTCTGTTGCCAATGAGTAATATTTGTGACTCACTTACAACTTTATCAAATGTTAAATCAAATACACTTTTACCTTCTTGCAAATAATACTCTGATATGCTAGTTTTTTTGCATACTAGTTTTGATCCACATTTCGTACGCTTAACCATTTTTTTGTTTAGTCTGTACGTAGGTTCATAGTCAGTTTTAACAAGCGGTATTTTACTAGAAATTATGTCCCCAACTTTATTTATTTTGAGATTTTTCCAATCAGTATATCGATCTGTCTTTAGATGAAATACTATTTTGCAGTTGCGATTTGTTGGTTCAAAAGTTCCTGCTACGTTTAATACCCATTCATCAACTTTATTTATCATAAAATAACTAGTCGGCTCTATATCTCCGTTATCTAATATTTCATAATGAAAAGAGTTACACCTTGGTTTTTTATCAGGATATTTATCAATTAATCTAAACTTATACGATACATTATGATATGAAGATGGCAATTCTGGCGTATATGGTTCTTCTTCTTTTGGAAAGTTATCAAGCACGTCAGAAAAATTTGGAGTGTTGTAAGCATTAAAATTGCTTGGGTTTATAATACGTACCACCAAATATTTTTTGTCCTCACTTACCGAAACTTCCAACTTACATTGTGCACGATAAGATGAATCTTGTTCATCTAACACTATTTTTAGCCCTTTAGCATAAAACATATAGTTGTCAATAATCGGCTTTAATCTTGAATTTTCAAATATTGTTAACATTAGTCCCTCCTACATCTAATAATAGTTTCCGCTAAATATTCATTTTGTCTTTCTTTCATATAAATAAAAGTATTAGAATTTATGCTTGCCAATTTTTTTACCCAATTCACAACGTTTTTATTTATAGATTTTTCTTCATATGGTTCTTCTATATATTTTATAACTTCACCAAGAGAAAATCCATACAACACTAGTCCTAACACTGATAAAGCAAATTGGTCCTCAGCAAACTTAAAGTTGTAATAATACGTTTTTTGTTCAGGTAGTCCTCTATCAATTTGTTCTTTTTTAGGCATTTTTGTCCCAAATAAAAAATATTCATCATCAACAAAAATTGCAGGCGACTCACTCACAACTTTATCTGGGGTGAGGTCGGTATAGTTTGCCCCTATTTGTAGTTGACGACGTTGCACAGTATTAAATGTGCACATTATTTGCGTTGGCTCTTTAGAAAGTTTAACATAAAGATTGTTTAAATAACAAGTTGGTGGTGTCTTTCCTGCTATTATCAGCTTACCATCTATAATTATATTGCTTTGTTCGTCAACTTCAAAAGGGTATGCCTCTGTTGATTGATCGTCATAATAACTATCAATATAATATTTAACTTTTAGATTTTGTATAGCTGGTTCAAAATGCCCGTCCGCAGTCAATGCCCACTCATGTGGTTTTGCATTTCTAGCCTCAACATTATATACAACTCTAGTTACTTCAATATTTTTTGTTTCTACATTCAAGTCAAAAAAGCAACTAAAATGCATACTATCAGCAAAATTTTGCATCTCAATATTATATGTTGGAGTGTATATAGATAACGGCAACTTAGGGGTGTAGTTACCTGTAGGCAATTTCTCAAGCTGTTCTAACATAGCATCATAAAATACATTATCTTTAAACGACTTGGGATTGTTAATATATGCAATTAAACAACGTTTAGTTTGAACTATTGTTAAGCCGTCTTGTAGCTCCAATTTCTTCTTTACATCGTCATCTGATACAAATGCAACTTTTAAACTTGGTGCATACTTTATATAATTTTCTTTTAAATGCTTTATACATTTTGTATTAAAAATTTTTAGCATAATCTTCTCCTACTTTCGCCAAACTTTTGTTGACAATTTATCTTTAGACGGCTGTGCCTCTATTATCATCGTTCTATTTCTGCCACTGCTTAAAAACTGCTCTTTTTTTCTGTTAGTTATAAAATAGCTGTCATTATCTGTTAGTATAACAACAATTTTTTCACGCTTATTTTCGTTTGCAAAATCAATAAGTGTGTTCCAACAAAATCCACCGTCTGATATTATAATACGTAACATTTTTCCATTATTTTTTGTATCATATTTGCAATGATTAATAACTGTTCTAATATCCGTACCCCCTGTTGACTTTGGCATTTCAACTAATTTGCCATTTCGTACTTTTAAAGGAAGTATCTCAGAGTTAAATTCTAAATACTCACCTTTTCTAGGCAATTGTTTTTCCATAGATGCGATTAATGAAATACAAATTTTTACGTCATCAAAACTCATTGAACCCGAACTATCCAAAAATATACTAAAACCCTCTAAGTCGTTTTTGTATGATTTAGCCGAATTAGTAGGCAATATAAATCCACTAGACAAATACTTTTTATTTGGTCTTGAAAAAGTCGGTTGGTTTGATGGTTTCATTGTTCGTACTAATGCCGAAATTTGTTGGTATAAAGTTGGCTTTGTGTTATACAAACTATCGAGAGTTCTATCTAACAGTGTAGATAAACCATCGACCGAAATTCCTTTTGCTTGGAGTATTTGTGCTGTTTTTTGTAAATCTTCAACCAAAGTTGTAAATTCATTTTTTGTCATATCAGCACTAAGAACATTTCCGATATTAGCATCAAATTCATCTATATCTGAAGTGTCTGATTGTTGCTGTTGTAATTGATTAAGTTGGTTTGTTAAATCATCTATTTGGGACTCAAGCCCCTCTATTTTCCCTTGCTCTGTTTCATTATTTTGTGTCATATCCAAAATGTATTTTTTGGGGTCAGCTTTAAAGTTAGCAAGTATCGTTAAGCGAATATTTGCCGATAAATTTTGATATTGTGTCACAATATTCCCAATTGGACTTATTTGCACATTCGCCTCTTTTAACATATTTAACAACGCTGTAAATGGTATATCATCATAACTATCAGGTGTAACAAAAAAATTACCTCTCGTTCCTGTTTCGGTATTTAAGTTTAGGGGTGACGTGTCTAAGTTTGTTGATACTGTATACGCCTTAATCACGCTCACCATCATAACATACTTTTCCTCAGGGGTAACAGGATTTAGTAACTCACACAACTCATCAAACAAAGTGTTTAAACTTCTAAATTGCATATTCGTAGATACAATTTTATACATATCGTCAAATAACTTGTTATACGTTTCATCGTCTAACAATATCGGGCAACACACATCACTTATGAGTGACCAATATTCAGGCGATAAATAATATTCAAATGCTAGATTTTTATCGGTATTTTGCAAATTGCCTAAAAAATCAGCTGGTGACTTTTTAAACTTAGCAACAAGTGAACGTAACGTACTTTTACTAACTTTATCTACACCAATATCTATAACTTTATTTGCAAGTAAGTCCATGCTCATTTGGTCATAATTTTGGTTGTACACTTGTTTTATTGCATATAACGGTATAGAGTCATAATTTGTTGGTGGTTCCAAAATATCAACTATACCACTAAAGTCGTCCCCTGTTGTTGCGTATACCGCATGCATCAACAATTTTAGCAAGTTTAATACACTTTTTGTTGTTCCATCAAAAAATATAGGTTCAAGCTCGTTATATTTATCTAGCACAACAACCACATTAGGGTTATCCAAATTATTTTGTAGCGATTGCAGTAAAGTTGTATGCACTTGCTTTGCATCAACTTCTGATATGTCGCTTGATATGTTGGATTTAACGTTTTTCCAAGCCTTTTTGGATAACAAATATTTTTCTATCAAATCTTTTTGAGCCTGTGTTGCTTTCGGGTTATTTTGCTTTTGCTCATTTTTAGTATCAACTGCTTTTTGCAACTGTTCTTTTTCCTCATATAAGTTCTCCAGCTTATCAGTTACAACTTGCAGTTGCTGTTCAAAACTTTGGTCAGGCATAAATATAACTTGTAGGCTTTTCTTCCTTATTATAATATCATGCGAACTTGATTTGTATTTTATCGGAACTATAAAATATTCGCCCCTATCCTCAAATTTTTGCACTGCATTAGCAATCGTCTGTTTTAAATCTGTCTTATCTACATTCATAGCAAGATTTGCAATAACATAATCAACGTCTTTTAAATATTTTTTTGAATGTTTGTTAGCTATTGCAGGCATTTTATTTTCGCTTATCCCCAATGCATATGGCGAATTTATAAGAGTATATGCAACCCCCGTAGCATACAAATATCTTGTGCAATACACATACAATTGCCTCATTGTTGTATCAAGAAAAATATTTTCGGGCATTCGTATTTCAAGATACCCCCCAACTATAGCCATAAGTGATGTATGCAGCATATCAAAAATATTTTCATTTGCTTGTTGGGTCGTTATTCCTCTACCAAACGAGATTTTACCCGATGATAACGTTACTGTATGAGGCAAATTTTTGTTGTATTCTTTATCACGCAAAAATATAGGGGATAAATGCGGGGCAATTTCCATTGCAGATGTGACAATAAATTCGCTTATATCTTTTTCTTGCACAACAACTCCGTTATAACTTTTTGTTGTCGCACGTTCCATAGCAGACATATTTTCAAGTTTTCTAGTGGCAACTTCTTTTTTTGCTTCCTCTTGTTGGCTCTTTGTTGCCTCCTCCAGCTGTTCAAATAAATCAAACATAGTATACCCCCCTTATTTCAAAGCTTTTGTTGTTTCATCGGCAATAGTTTGTGCCAAATCAATCAAGCTAACGTTTGAGTTGTGTATAGCATGAGTGTTGATTTCAAGTCGTTGGTCTGGAGTAAGCGTATTAATTATTAAGTTTATAGATGATGCATAACTTGAATTGTATGCCAACAAATATACTATATTACGTGTTATAATTAGCTCGTTTTCTGTTTGCGGATATACCGCTAAATTTGTTAAATATACAACGTTGTCTGTTGACAATTTTTGTAGTTTATGTTCCTTTATAATGCTACTTTTACCGTCTTTCCATTTTGCAGCTTTAATTTGCTCAATAGGGATACTTCCTGTTTGTTTATAAAATGTGCATAGCGTTCTCCCAACAACATTCCCAAGTAATCCACGCAACATAACTTCCAAATCTTCTATTTCCAGAGTTATATCTTCATTATTTTTAAGTTGTTCATAAAGCTTAATTTTATCTGATGCAAACGACAACGAACGTGGTGTTGAAAATACGTAGTTTGTACCATCAGAGTCACCTTCCATTTCAACATCTGGACTATATGTGTGAAAAATATCTTCTTGAAACAAATCAACAGCTGAAACAACTGCTGGATGTACTTTTGTTTGCCTAGCCCAATCTATCCATTCTTTTATATTTGGCTCAACTTCTATAATCATTATACGATCACGAATAGGGGCAAGCAATCTATTGTATACTCCTCCATCTTCCTCACGATTTCCTGCTGCAACAATGAACCAGCCATCTGGAAGTTCATAATCATTCATTTTTTTGTCTAGTAAAAACTGATACAAAACAGAACGAACTGAGTTATCTTCAACTTGGTTAATTTCATCTAAAAAAATAATCCCATAAGGGTGCTTACTTGTATGCCTAGGCAACGTTACATCTTTAATCCATCTTAAAACAGCTTCTTTTCCATCTTTTTCGATGCTTGGAATACCTTGCAAGTCTGACCCTGTAAATCCTGCAACACGCATATCAACAAACCCCCACTCACCATCTTCTAAGTCTGGGTGGTTATTAGTATACTGTTGTAATTGTTGTTTAAGTTGCTCAATTTTTTGTGATTTACCTATTCCCATAATTCCTTCTATATAAACTACCGATGCAGGCAAGTTGTATAATAACTGTCCAATAATTTGTGTATATATTATTTTTTCAGCCTTATTTAGTGATACTATTACTTTACTTGACATTTCAATTCTCCTATCTATTTATAATTATATAGATTATATTATTAATACTATGAGCTGTCAAGTTATGTCTTACATAAATCAAAATTATTATATTAGTTTTAAAGTAAATTGATTATTTACATAATGTTTCATTTGTTAACTCCGTATATAAAAGATTGACATAATATTACAGGTTTAGTATAATACCAATAGTACACAATGTTTTACTAAATTTCAAAAGTAGAAAGGAACATACTATGAAAAAACCAATCGCAACAATTACAATGCAAGACGACAGAACGATGACATTTGAATTGCACCCTGAACATGCACCAAATACGGTGTATAACTTTGCAGATCTTGCAAATAGCAAATTTTATGACGGGCTACCATTCCAACGAATTAGAAAAGGCTGGGTGTTACAAGGAGGGTCAACTGACGGAACTTGTTTTAGCCCAACAGAATTTTCTATTAAAGGAGAATTCTCATTAAATGGAGTAGAAAATCCACTTAAACACGTCAAAGGTGTTATTTCTATGGGGAGATATGACCATGTTGACAGTCAAGCTGTACAATTTTTTATTGTACATAAAGAAGTAGCAGATGAACTTGATGGAAACTATTCAGGATTTGGAAATATTATTTCTGGACAAGACTTACTTGAGGAACTTGCAAATGTGCCAGTTGACGAAACAGAAGGCAAATTTACGCCACCACTTACACCAGTTATTATAAAAAGCATTAGGGTTGAAGCTAACGACTATGAGCTAAAAACACCTGAAAGAATAGTTCCTGCTGTGACAAAAGAATATACTGGAAACGCTAGATAGGAGGGGTTTTACATGCCAGGTATAGTGGCATTTACTATATTCGCTTTTATATTTACATTTGGCGAGTATGTAGCACTAAAAACTAAAGCAACATTTTCGGCAGTATTTGTCGTTGGGATTACACTACTATTAGGATTTTGGTTTGGGCTACCACCTGAAATATTTGATAGTGCAGCAATTTTACCTATCGCAAGCATTTTGGTAGGAATTTTGCTTACAGGTATGGGTAACATGCTAGATTTTGAGTCGCTAAAACAACAGTGGAAAACAGTAGTTATCGCTACTTTAACTGTTACTTTTGCAACTGCTGGCGTATATCTTATTGGACAATTTATTATCGGTAGAGATTTGGCACTTGCTGGAGCACCTATATTTTCAGGTAGCACAACAGCGTCAATCGTTATGACAACAGCATTAACAGAGCTTGGTAAAGACCAACTGGCACTATTTGTTGTATTAATGCTTGTGTGTCAAACTTTTGTTGGTATACCAACAGCGTCATATTTGCTAAAAATTGCAGCTAGAAAATATTTAGCTAGTGATGCAAGTAAACAACCATTAAAGTCTGAAACTATTGATGCAACAGGAACTCAAAAACGTAAACCATTGCAACTGCCTGATGATTTTGAAAGACCATCTATGACGATGGCTAAATTAGGGCTTGTTACAATTTTTGCGTATTACACATCAGCTGCAATGAACGGTGCTATCAGCTATATCGTAATTGCATTAGTTTATGGTACGATATTTACAGAACTTGGTTTCCTTGAAAAAAATGCACTTGAAAACACGAAATCATATGGGTTTATGTTATTTGTTTGTACGCTTATGATTTTCTCAAACTTGGCTAATGCAACACCAAATGATTTGTTTGAGCTGTTGATACCACTAGCTGTAGTTTTGGGCGTTGGGGTGTTTGGTGCATGCGTGTCTGGCGTAGTAGTTGGACGTATATTTAAAGTTGAAGAATGTATGGCTATATGTATGTGTTTGACTTGTATGTTTGGATTCCCAACAACTATGTTTATGTCAAACGAGGTTGCACAAGCAATAGGGAAAGATGAAAAAGAAGTTGAAATTCTTGAAAACTATTTGCGACCTAATATGATAACTGCAGGGTTTATAACTGGGATAATTTCGATTTTCCTTGCGGGGTTTGTTGCAGGGATTATATAAAGAAAAAAGCTGAAGGTGGTTAGTGTCCTTCAGTTTTTTTTGGTGTTTCTTACCCGTTATTCCCAGTCAATTATAATAAAAAACCTTATTACCTAAACAATTAGATAATAAGGTTTTATTTTACTACTCAAGTTCTATCGTTGCTGGTGGTTTCCCCGTACAATCATACAACACACGGTTAACCCCTTTAACTTCATTTACAATTCTAGTTGTCACCTTGCCAAGCACTTCCCAAGGCAACTCCGCACTTTCAGCTGTCATAAAGTCACTTGTCGTTACAGCACGTAGCACAATCGCATAGTCATAAGTTCTCTCATCGCCCATAACACCAACCGAACGCATATTTGTTAGAGCTGCAAAATATTGACCAATTTCTCTATCAATACCTGCATTTTTAATTTCTTCTCTATAAATATAGTCTGCTTCTTGAACGATTTTAACTTTGTCTGCTGTAACTTCGCCTATTATACGAATTCCAAGCCCCGGCCCCGGGAATGGTTGTCTAAATACCAAATACTCAGGTATACCAAGTTCAAGCCCTGCTTTACGAACTTCATCTTTAAACAAAAGTCTAAGCGGTTCGATAATTTCTTTAAAGTCTACACAATCAGGCAGTCCACCAACGTTATGATGTGATTTTATTACAGCCGATTTTCCAAGCCCGCTTTCTATTATGTCAGGGTAAATTGTCCCTTGCACCAAATAGTCAACAGCTCCAATTTTCTTCGCTTCTTCTTCAAAAACTCGGATAAATTCTTCACCTATAATTTTACGCTTATGTTCTGGCTCTGTAACCCCTTGAAGTTTCTCATAAAATCTATCTGCTGCATTAACTCTAATAAAGTTTAAGTCATATTCGCCATCTTTTCCAAACACAGCTTCAACTTCATCGCCCTCATCTTTTCTAAGCAACCCATGGTCAACAAAAACACACGTTAGTTGACTACCTATCGCTTTAGAAAGTATTACAGCCGCAACTGATGAATCTACCCCACCAGACAAGGCACATAACACTTTTCCATCGCCAACTTTTTCTCTAATGTCTTTTATGCTTTTTTCAACGAATGCGTCCATCTTCCAGTTGCAATCACATTTACACACTTCATTTACAAAGTTTGCAAGCATTTTTTCACCTTCAGCTGTATGCATAACTTCTGGGTGAAACTGCACTGCATAAACATTATCAGACTCCATCGCTGCAACAGGACAATCAGCCGTTGTTGCTGTAATTTTAAATCCTGCTGGTGGTTCTGCGATATAGTCAGTATGACTCATCCAAGCGATAGTTGTTGGAGATATCCCCTTAAACAACTTTGAGTTTGTATCAACGCTAACTTCAGTTTTTCCATACTCGCTAACAGGCGCAGTTGAAACTTTTCCACCAAGTAAATGTGCAACAAGTTGTGATCCGTAGCAAATTCCAAGAATAGGTACGCCAATATCAAAAATTTCTTTTGAACATACAATCGAATCTTCTTGGTAAACACTGTTTGGTCCACCTGTAAAAATTATACCTTCAGGATTCATTTCCCTAATTTTATCTAGGCTTATGTTGTATGGGTGAACTTCGCAATAAACGTTATTTTCTCTAATACGTCTAGCGATAAGTTGGTTATATTGTCCCCCAAAATCAAGTACTATTATCATGTTTGCCTCCTAGTATTCTATGCTGTAGTTAGGTGCTTCTTTTGTAATGTGAATGTCATGTGGGTGACTTTCTTTTAGACCTGCACTAGTGATTTTTGTGAATCTAGCATTTTTTCTAAGGTCTTCGATTGTTGCTGCACCAGCATAACCCATACCTGCACGAAGTCCTCCAAGCATTTGGAATATCGTATCTGAAACTTCTCCTTTGTATGCAACTCGTCCTTCAACACCTTCTGGCACAAGTTTCTTAGCATCATTTTGAAAATATCTATCTTTGCTACCTTGTTCCATAGCCGCAAGTGACCCCATTCCACGATACACTTTGTATTTTCTACCTTGATAAAGTTCCATAGCCCCTGGACTTTCGTCACAACCTGCAAGCATAGAACCCATCATACATACATGTGCACCCATTCCAATAGCTTTAACAACATCTCCTGAATATTTGATACCACCGTCCGCAATTATTGGCACGCCATGTGGCTCTGCTGCTTTTGCACAATCTTCAACTGCTGTAATTTGTGGTACACCAACCCCTGCAACAACTCTAGTTGTACAAATAGAACCCGGTCCAATACCAACTTTAACTGCGTCTGCACCAGCCTCAATAAGTGCTTGTGTAGCTTCTGCTGTTGCAACATTTCCTGCAATAATTTGAAGTTCTGGGTATTTAGCTTTTATCTTTTTAACAGTCCCAATAACACCTTCTGAATGTCCATGAGCTGTGTCAACTGTAATAACATCAACTTTTACTGCAACAAGGGCGTCAACTCGTTCCATAACGTCGCCCGTTACCCCAACTGCTGCACCTGCAAGAAGTCTGCCTTGTGAGTCTTTTGCTGCATTAGGATACATAATTGCTTTCTCGATATCTTTAATTGTTATAAGACCTTTTAAGTTGAAATCTGCATCAACTATTGGCAATTTTTCGATACGGTGTTTTGCAAGAAGTTTTTTTGCTTCTTCTAATGTTGTTCCTTCTGGAACAGTTACTAAGTTTTCACTTGTCATAACTTCTTCAATTTTACGATTAAAGTTAGTTTCAAATCTTAAGTCACGATTTGTAAGTATCCCAACAAGTTTTGAACCTTCTGTAATAGGTACACCCGAAATTTTGTATTTTGCCATCAAATCATTTGCTTCATATACAAAATGCTCTTTTGATAACGAAAAAGGATCAGTTATTACGCCGTTTTCAGAACGCTTTACTCTATCAACTTCTTCTGCTTGTTGCTCGATAGACATATTTTTGTGAATAATACCAACCCCACCTTGTCTGGCGATAGCAACTGCCATTTGTGCTTCCGTAACTGTATCCATACCCGCACTCATAAAAGGTACATTAATGCGTAAGTTTTTTGTAAGTTTTGTGCTTAAATCTGCATCTTTTGGCAAAATATTTGAGTAGTTTGGGATTAATAGAATATCGTCAAACGTAACCCCTTCTTTAACAATTTTAGACATTTTTTATTTCCTCCTAGTTTGGTTTTTTTTGGTTAAAAGATATTATACCACAATTATCTCATTTTGTGTACCTTATGAGGTGCTTGTTTGTAAATTAATGTCACCATCTCCTCATTTGGAGTAAATAAAACCTTGACATTTTGTCCCTCATTTGGATAAATTATAGCGTATGTTGCAGGTGTCTCCTGCCCGTCACTTGCATCAACAACTTTAGTTGCTTGCTCAATTTCAGCTTTGTGGCGATAATCATTTATACTTGCCATCAAACTAATCTTTTTTATATCCACAGCATAAAATTCTTTTCTAATTTGTTGACTATAAATTATATCAATATCTAGTTCGTTATTAGTTAATGAATATTCATACTCTTTATCAAAATAACGCATACCATACATGCAACCAATTGCCGCTGCAATACTAACTAATACCCCTAAAGCTGGTATAATTATAATAGTTATAAGTGATATGACAACTGCTCCTATCATCATTAAAATTCTGTTTTTAGAATCTTCTTTACTGCGTTTTGCTTTTACTAACTGTTCTTTAAATACGTCACCCATTTGCATTCCTCCTTATTAATCTAGCTTCCAATTTTGTATGTTACTAAAAATATTTAGCGGATCAGGGTCAATATCGCCCGACACACGATTTTTTGTTATTAATGCCCCATTTTTAAAATATAAACTTATATATGGAACTTCTGATATGAAAAATTGTTGCAAGTTTGAATATGCTGTTGTTATATCGTTCGGATGTGCTATAAACGCTTCCTCTAACAATGTATCCATTTCATCACTGTTGTAATTTATAAAATTATCGCCACGATATCTTTGTGACGAATGAAATGCAAATGTTAAGTCTGGTATATATGAAAGTTTCCAACCACCCAAAAACAATTGATAATCACCACTATAAATTCTATCCATATAAGTTGTAACATCAACTTCTTCAAGCACTAAACGTATACCAACTTGATCATACATTTGAACAATACCTTGTGCAACTCGAAGTCGCTCGGCATTATCTTTGTTTACTAGCAATGAAAAAGTTAGCGTTTCATCATACTCAAATCCTTCTTTTGCAAGAAGTAATCTTGCATTTTCTTTATCATATTTTATACTTTCTAATGTGCTATCTAACAAATAACTATTAGCACTAATAGGGGTGTCAGCAACACTTCCTTGCCCCAAATAATATATGTCAATCAAATTTTCTCTATCTATTGACGATATCAACGCTTCACGTACACCTCTTTTACTCAAAATTTCGTCATTAAAGTTTACTCCTATAAATTCATACTTTTGTGTTGGAATTTCATAAATTGTAGCCGACTTATCTTTTGCATATTTACCCCAGTCCATAACTTCTGTATAAATAACATCTATTAAATCTTGTGAAAATGCTGATAACGTTGCTTCATGGTCAGGTGTCATCAAAATTTCAACTTTGTCTATATTCGGACTACCTTTGAAATAATTTGCATTTGCCTCAAGATGTAACGACTTTAGCGGGACATGTTCGCTAAACTTGTATGCACCACTACCAACGGGATCTAAATTTATCGCCTGTGCATATGGCACGTTATAAATATGCTCTGGTATAATAGGAATAAATAAAGTTTGCAACATACCACTAAATGGTTGATTATAATATATTTGCACAGTGTTTGGACTAAGCACAGTTGAATATGCAATATTTGCTACGTTAGATGAATATATGCTACTTTTTGCATATTTTATCGTTTGTATCGAAAATACTACGTCATCTGCCTCAAGTGGCTCACCGTCATGCCAAAAAATATCACTTCTAAGAACCATCGTAATACTGTTATCATCATTTATTGTCCAATATTCGGCTATATTTTTTGATACACTCCCATCTGGCTCAACATTAACTAATGTGTCAAATACTAAGTGTAATATTTGAAATACCGTTTCGTCTGTATTATATATCGGGTGCAACGTTTGAGGGGTATTCATCGACAATATTAGCTCATCATCTTTTTTATTTGTTCCTGTACTAAGTGACAATACGCTAGTTGTTTTAATTTCTTCTTCTAAAACTATTTCTTCATCTGACAACACAACATTGTCAAAGTCAAAACCGCAACCAACTAGAAAAATAGTCATTAGTACATATAAAAACCTAATCATTTGTTTCTCCTCTCTAATACAACCATTCATACATCTGTCTATGAAAATTTACTCTATCTATATAGTCATCTGTTTCTTTAAATGGAATAGTATGTACAGTTTTTCCGTCCGAACTATATCTAGTATCACCTAGCCATTTTGCAACGTTTCCGCTGCCTGCGTTGTATGCCATAAGTGCCATATCAACGTCATCATATTGATTTATCAACTTTGCAATATACCACGTTCCAATTTCTATATTTATTCTAGGGTCAAACAAATTATCAGAAATTCCTATTTCATCTGCCCCCCACTTGCCTGTTATATCCATAATTTGCATAAGCCCTTTTGCACCACTTGGGGACAATGCGTCTTCTCTAAACCTTGATTCTGTTTGGATTATGGCATAAACTAACAAATAGTCTACGCCATATTTATCTGACATTTCAACTACTATATCTGCATAGGGCATCGGATAAACTGTATATACAACATTTACTATACCAAACATTAGTATACCCAAAATCGCCATTAATGTAAGCTTTTTTTTCATCTAGTCAACCTCCTTTAGCAACTTTGAAACTTGTTCTTTTGTATCGTTTATTCCTCCGCTATTATTTATAATAATATCCCCCACTTTCTCAAGCTCACTCCAAGGCTTTTGATTGTTAATTCTAGCTTTCGCCTCATCATAAGTGTAACCACTTCTTTTTATAACTCGCTCAATTCTTATATCTTCATCAGCATAAACAGCTATTACTTTGTCTACAATATTTATTAGCCCACTTTCTATGAGTAGAGGTGCTTCCACTAATATTAACTTTTCGGGCGATTGTTTAATTTGCGTCTGCACAATGTTGTATATAATAGGGTGGGTTATATCATTTAGTAGTTTTACATTTTGAGGATTTGAAAATGCAATAGTTGCAAGCTTTTGACGCACTATTTGCTTATCTGTATCTAAAATACTTTCCCCAAAAATATCTACAATTTTTGCATATGCTTCACCATCTTTAAGCAAAATTTGATGTCCAATTTTATCTGTATCTATAATTTTTGCACTTCCCATTTCGCCTATCAGTTGGGATACAAAGCTTTTTCCAGCCCCTATCCCACCAACTATTCCAAAAACCATATGTCACCCCTTACTTTGTTTCAAACCAATTGTTTCCGCTTTTGACTTCTACTAATAATGGTACTGAAAAATTTATTGCATTTTCCATTTCTTCTTTTAATATATTTGTAACTATTTCCTGCTCTGACACATGAACTTCTAACAACAATTCATCATGCACTGTTAAAATCAAATTAGATTTAAGCCCCCTAAGTTTGTTTGCCACATTTACCATTGCAATTTTTATGATATCGGCTGCACTTCCTTGTATTGGCATATTCATAGCTATTCGTTTGCCATATTCTCTAATAGAGTAGTTACTTGCCGATAGCTCAACTATAGGTCGACGTCTATTTAATATAGTTGTAGCGTATCCTGTTTGCTCAGCATCTAAAACTAATTTATCCAAAAAGCTCTTGATAGCTGGATAGTTTTCAAAATAGCTTTCTATATATTGTGCCGCTTCTTTTTGAGAAACTTTTATATCGTCTGATAGTGAAAATGCCCCTATCCCATACACTATCCCAAAGTTTACAGCTTTTGCCTTATATCGCATCGTACTTGTAACTTCATCTAATGGCACACCAAACACTTGTGACGCCGTTAGTGAATGTATATCAATATCGTTTTTAAATGCATTTATCATCGTCTCATCGCCCGACATTGCTGCAAGCACTCTAAGTTCAATTTGTGAGTAATCAGCATCAACAAATGTATACTCCTCACTTTTTGGGATAAATACTTTTCGTATTTCACGCCCAAGTTCCATTCTAATAGGAATGTTTTGCAAATTTGGCTCTGTTGAGCTTAGTCGCCCTGTCGCTGTTATCGTCTGCTTGAATGTTGAATGAATTTTGTTGTCGCTAGACATTTCTTTTAACAACCCAACAACGTACGTGCTGTGAAGTTTTGTATATTGGCGATATTCTAAAATTTTTGATACTACAGGATACAGTGACTCAAGCTTTTCAAGTACTTCTGCTGATGTTGAGTAACCTGTTTTAGTTTTTTTGATTGGGGGTATCCCCATCTTTTCAAATAAAACTACTCCTAACTGTTTTGGTGAGTTGATATTAAACTTTTCTCCCGCCTCTTCATAAACTTGTGTTTCTATGTCGGCTATTAGCAGTTGCAGTTTTTCACCAAATTGTTTTAATGCATCAGGATTAATTGTTATTCCCTCAATTTCCATATCAAATAACACTTTTGATAATGGAAGCTCCACATTATAATACAAGTCCAACATGTCCTGCTGTTCAAGTTCACTATGCATTTTAGGCACAAGTTCAAATATAGATTTTGATATTGCTCCAAAATCATTTTCTGCTATATCTGGAACATTTAAAAATTGTCCTAGCAACGTTTTAACATCATAATCTTTTTCGGTTGGTGCAAGTAAGTATGATGCAATAATTATATCAAACACTTCCCCTTCTAATGATATTTGTAAATTGTATAACATATGTCTAAGTGTTTTGTTATCGTATACATATTTTTTTGTGTTTGGGTCTTCAAATAATTTTTTTAAAACTTTTACCTCATCAGTATTATGCAAATTTACAATTGTTTTAACTGTTTTTTGCTTGTTTGTTAAATATAAGTGCAAATTTATATCTTGTATATCTACTACTAGTGATAGTTCAGATTTATCCATAAATGTTAGTGCACAAATATCTATAGTATCTATTTCTAGCTGTGCTGGGGCTGGTTTATCAACCACTGCTAGTTTTGCTAAAATTTTGCTAAGCTCAAATTTATTTAGAAGTTCTATAACTTCATCAGTTGCCACTAGATTGTATTTTAATTGCTCCCAATCAAATTTAATATCAACATCGCATTTTATCGTTACTAAAAATTTGCTTTCTAACGCATCGTCTTTATGTGCTATAAGAGTTTCACGTTGTTTTTTTGCTGTGATTTTATCTATGTTTTCATATAAATTTTCAATCGAGTGATATTCGGTTATAAGTTTTGTAGCTGTTTTTTGACCAATGCTTGGCACGCCTTTAACGTTGTCCGAACTATCGCCCATAAGCCCCTTAACGTCAATAAACTCTGTAGGTGTAACCCCATATTCTTCTATAACATCAGCTTCAAAATATTCTTTTGTTATAGTTTCTCTATTTTTAGTTGTTGGAACTTTTATTAGCGTAGTTTTGCTTGCAATTTGGAGTAAATCTCTATCACCCGAAAGTATTATTGGACTTAATCCATCTGCTTCGGCTTTTTTAGCGATTGTACCAATCAAATCATCTGCCTCAAAGCCTTCTTTTTCTATTCTAAATATGCCCATAGTGTCAAGAATTTGTTTTAAAACGGGAATTTGTTCTTTAAGCTCACTTTGCATACCAGTTCTAGTTGCTTTATACGTTTCACTATGAATGTGTCTAAACGTTGGTTTGCTAACATCAAATGCTATACATACCAAGTCTGGCTTGTCTTTATTTATAATGCTAAATATAATATTAAAAAATCCAACTATCGCACCAGTATTAAACCCTGTTTTAGTTGTAAGTTTTGGCATACCATAATAAGCACGGTTTACTATACTTAGTCCATCAATTAGTAAAATTTTATCCATTCGTATACTCCTCTTAAATTGTATTATACATATTTTGCCACATATTACATTAAACCGTCAAGATTGCGTATGAAATTTGTAGTTTTAAAAGTTTTTTCAATATAGTATAAAATGTATTTATCTACAAGTTTTACAAGTTCTAACACTAATTTATTTGAGGCACTAAACTTAAATAGTTGTTTGTATGGTGTGCTTAAAATGAAATTCATAGCATACATTGTATCAGCTTGTATTTTTATAGCTTTTGGAACGTTGCAACTATTGCAAATATATCCCCCTTCTTCAATCGAAAACAAATAATAGTCTTGTTCTGAGGCTTGTTCGCCACACTGCGTACAATGCGTTACGCTTGGCATAAGCCCTATACACCTCATTGCCCTAAGCTCAAATACTGCTTTTATTAATTTGTATGAAAGCTTATTTAATGTCAGCTCATGCAAAGTGTAAAGCGATAGTCTAAGCAACTCTTTTTCTCCTTCATGTGCTACTTCAAGCAAAAATTCTGTTATATAACTTGCATAACTAAGCATCAAAATATCTTCCCGCAATTTATGAAACATATTTATAATATCTACGCTTTGCAACTTATATGTACCTTTTGAAACACCAATTTGAAAAGTTCCATACACAAATAGCCCTGTACCTGCTGAATAATTTTTTGTATATCGTTGTACAAATACATCTATTTTACCAAGTTCGTGCGTAAAAAGGGTGATATATTTATCACCCTCGCCCACAACATATTCTTTTATAACTAAACCCTTTACTATCATTGCATATCTCTATTGTTATAGCCATAGTTTTTAAGAAGAAAATCGCTATCACGCCAGTTTTTCTTAATTTTCACCCATAAGTTTAGGTAAATTTTTGAGCCTAATAGTCTTTCTATATCACGTCTTGCATTAGTTCCGATATTTTTAATCATCTGCCCTTGCTTGCCGATAATAATACGTTTATGCGAGTCACGTTCACATACAATTGTAGCTTCAATATCAACTATATCACTGCCTTCTCTTTGACGCATCGTGTCAATTTCTACAGCAATACCGTGTGGTATTTCTTTGTCCAGTAGATGAAGTGCTTTTTCACGAATAAGCTCTGCCACAAGTTGACGCTCTGGCTGGTCTGTAATCATGTCATCTGGGAAAAACTGTGGACCTTCTGGCAAATGGTTGTATATGCAATCCATAAGCCTATTTAAGTTGTATCCCTCGTATGCTGATATTGGTATAATCTCCTCAAATATATCTTCATTTTTATAGTGATTAATTACTTCCAATACATCTTCTTTAGAAACTGAATCAACTTTGTTTATACATAAAAAGATAGTCGTGTTTATCGTTTTTAGACGGTCAATAATTTCTCTGTCAAGTCGTCCAATTTTGTCTTCTGGTTCAACCAAATATAACACTATGTCTACTTCGTTTAGTGTTGTGTTTGCTGCATTAACCATATAGTTTCCAAGCTTAGTTTTTGGTGTGTGTATCCCTGGCGTGTCTATAAATATCGCTTGAAAGTCGTCTGTTGTTAATATCGACTGTATTCTGTGACGTGTCGTTTGTGGTTTGTTTGACATTATTGCAATCTTTTCCCCCACTAGTCTATTCATAAGTGTTGATTTCCCAACGTTTGCGCGTCCTACAATCGAAATAAATCCTGATCTCATATACCTAACCCCTTATCTAATTCATCTTTAGTAAATCCATATGGAAACATTTCTCCAAAAGTGTGAGTAATTTCGTTTCCGTTTTCATCTTCAAATATCAATAATCCATCTTTGCCCATAAACTCGCTTATAACTTGTCTACAAACACCGCATGGATACGTTACAATTTTGCCTGAACTAACTATGGCAATTGCTACAATTTCTTCTTTTTCGCCTTCTGATATAGCTTTAAATATAGCAGTTCTTTCAGCACAATTCG
>LNZQ01000208.1:6783-41397 GCA_002007315.1 Epulopiscium sp. Nele67-Bin004 | reverse complement strand
ATGACTGCATGTCAAATTTAGCTTGAAGAAATTCAAAGCAAATACTGTTAAGACACATCTGTGATATTTAATTATGCTTTTACACCTGCATGTTTTTCAAAGATTGAAGTACAAATCAGACAAACTTTAATATAGAAGACATGTTTTGTTGTTTTTTGTTTTTCATGAGTGACGTCTTTGAATGAACTGAGATAAAAACACTTTATCCAATGAATCAAAATTGTTCCATCTAGATTAAACATGTCAAGTTTTGTAATTTGTTTACCTGGTATGTTTCACTCCATTTCTTCTATCTGACTTTGTGATGATATGGGCAAATTTCTTGTTATTTTTGGGTGGTTACTTTGCTTTGTTTTCCTAAGACAGTCAGATGCAAGCAATGTTCCGGCCATGCTGATGTTAATTTTAGTTTGAGTGATAATCCAACAAACTCCCAGCTCGTCAAAAACTGACGCATGGTTACGGCCCTTTGGCGTCACTTTCAAGCATCTTGATTACACACAGCAGGCTTTCAACTAACTCATGTAAACTCAGATGTATTCTCCTTACTGTCAAATTTCACCTTAACGGTGGTTTTGCAATGATACCTGCGACATTTCTCCACACAAAAACACACATGTCTTTATTAATTCTACAACAAGCAGGGTCTCCTCTGCCGCTCTAGGCGAAAAACAATTGTGCCGTCCCTCTGTTTGCAACACAACACAGCAGAAACACACAAACTAATGCATCATGTGCTCAAAGTATCAACAAAAGGCTGTTAAAAGTATGCGCATTACGCAGTATACAGACATTTTATGTGCATATGCTGACAAAAACAGGAACAGACAGAGTCTGTGGTTTTCTAGCTTTCATTAGAAAAGAGTCGAGGAGGGGAGCGGAACTGACCAGCGCAAAGAAAAGCCGACAGAGCGCCTGTGGAGCACCGCTCTGTGTGCAAGTTGCCTGAGCACCCTGACGAGCAGTGTCGCTCTGTCACCGGACCTGAAAAGAGTAAATTTAACTTTTACGGGAGTCCAAATGTGACGCGTAGCATTTCGTATCCATATTTTTCAGGCAAAAATCCACCTCATCCCTGTGGGCTGTGGAGCGCGGGGATGAGGCACAACAGCTGTACAAGATTGAACACTGAGTGAATCTCTCAGTGTAGAAACACTGATGACTACCCGCCATACGTGCTGGCACATACCTGCACGAATACAGTGGCCGGTTGGAAAATTTAAGCATGTTGCCCAACACAATTATTGGTCCACATTTCGCCGCCCTTGCCAAAGTGCCGCTCTAGGCAATTGCCTAGTTCACCTAAATATACGCAGCAGCCCTGCCAACAGTTCTCTTTTCTTCAGACAAATTAACCTCTGTCTGAAATTAAGTACCTTTCAAATATAAGTCATACTTGAGATTGGCACAAAAACTTTACCTATTGCGATTCCGTTTGATGCTCCAATACCTACTAGTTTCATAATGTAGCTCCTTTGATATATAAAATTTAATATGTTAGTTTAATAATGTACTTTTATACATTATACCTAACCTTACAAGACATGTCAACAATATTTCGCCTATACCGTATATATTTTTTGTATTTTTTTTAGTAATTATACACAGCTATGAGAAAAAAATATTTTACAAAAAACTTGAATATTATTGGAAGTATTGGAAGAAAATAGTATGATGTTTATGGACTATTTTGGTATTATTTTCACAAAGCCTCTTTAAGTGTAATAAGAATAATAAAAATCACCCCACAAACTATTGCGGCATTAGTCCAAATTTCCTCAAGTATCTCATATATAAGCGTTGAAGATAAATAATTTGAAACAACTTTGTAGTTGGTATTTGGCACTTCCATATACATTGAAAGTGTTCTGTAGCCTTCTCTTGTTTCTATATGAGTGCTTTCGGCGGGGTAGAGGTCAAGCACTTCTTTATAAGCTGGGTCAATATCTAGCAAGTTGGGCATTCCGTCCTCAGTCGACATAAAAGGTAGCCTAGGGTGCATAACTATATCAGCATCTTCATCAATCAAAAAAACGTATTTACCTGAATTAATTTGATTTGTGCCTAAAGATATAAAGTTGTATAAATATATATTTGTACCAAAAACTCCCATAAGTTCGCCATCAGAATAATATAGCGGACGTGACACAGCCACAACTAATTGTTTAGTAGACTCATCTATGTATGGGTCAGATATGTTTAAACCATCTGTTTCAAGTGCCTCCGCATACCACGGTCGCTCAAACAAATTGTAGCCCTCTGGCTTCTTCCAATCGTCGGAAACGATAAGCGTTCCATCGGCAAAACCAATATACATATTTTTAACAGTTTCACTATTTTCCGCTTGCAAAGCTAAATATTGTTTCAGTGCCTCAAGGTCAATTCGCCCAAGCTCGTAGCCCATTTCGTATTGGATAGATAAGGCGTTTATAAGTGTGTACATTTCAGTCATGCTAATAGACACCTCACTAACTGCAAGTCGTGCATTGTATAGTGAAATGTCTTTTGCACGGTCAATATGTGTCTGTCTAATTGACATAATCCGTGTAACAATTGTAATAATTACAAGTGCTGTTGCCCAAAATATTATGCGGTCTTTATTTTTCAAAGTAATCACTCCTAGATAAAAATTAATATAAAATAAATGTATGATTGGATTATTAAAAGATTTCTAATTTTATGCAAAAAAACCAGAAATTTACTCACCATTCGTGCCTAGTTACATACTTTATATTAACGACTACTTTTTTAAGGGGGCGATACTTTATGGTATCAATAGCAATTGTTGGTGGAGATTTAAGATTTGTACGACTTGCTCAAATTTTGGTAAATCAAGGGTTTAACACGTTGGTTTATGCCTTGGAACACCCAGATTTACCAGAAGAAGTGACAGTTGCACAATCATTAAAAGATGTTGCAAAGTGTAAATACGTTGTAGGGCCTATCCCATTTAGTCGTGATGGCAACAATTTATTTACACCGTTAAGCAAAGAAAGCGTTTCGATAACATCTTTTTTAGATAGTATGTATAGTTCGATTTTATGCCTTAGTGCTCTAAACACTAAAGTTGTAGATGAGTTAAATAAACGTGAATTAAAATATATAGATATGATAGAAATGGATGAGGTTGCTATTTTAAATGCAATAAATATAAAAACTCGTAGTATTTTGGGCAAAAAAAAAGCACGTCTATGTTGTGTGCATCAAGTGTGAAAATATTTAGTTATTTATATCTTTTCTGTAATTTATTTGTCTAATCTAATATAATAATTGCTTGACAAAATTACATCTTCATATGCCCAGTGGCTTTCATGCATATCATCAAATATTACGTCAAAAAACATCGGATTTGGTCGTCTATCTATAATACGATTAATGATAGCAACAGCCTCATCACGAGTTATAGCCTCGTCTGGGCGATACTTACCATCTTCATAGCCAGCGACCCACCCTTGTGAATATGCAATATGCAGTGATTCATAAGCCCAATGTGATTGCGAAACATCATCAAATGGGAAATAATCAACTTTTGGCTCGGTTGCAACCCCAAGTGGAGCAGTTAGGGCGATAAATTCGGCACGAGTAATAGCGACGTTAGGTTTAAACGAACCGTCTTTGTAGCCGTTCAAAATACCTTGCTGTTCGACAAATCCTATACTATTTGCGTGCCAGTTTGTTGGATACACGTCATTAAACGATGAAGTATAAGTTGCAGTTTCGTCCATTTCTACTTTGTGCAAACGTGACACAATCGCAACAACTTCGGCACGTGTCAAATTGTTATCCGTCATAAAAGTATAATCTGGATATCCAAAAATGTACGGTTCTTCATATATAATGTTTATTTCATAATCGTTACATAATTGTTTAAATTGTTCAGCGTCGATATGACCGCACACTAATTGTTCAACTATTTCAGGTTCGATGCCAGCATCAATTATAGCGTCAATTAGTTCAAGGTCAACCTTAGCATTTAATATTGTCTCAATAATGTCAATTTCAAAGTCCCAATCAGATATTATGTCAATTTCAAATCCAGAAAGCATACGTGACATACGTGCTTCAAGCTCTAAAATAATTGGTTCATCTTGTTCTATAATGTCATTTTTATCTTTAATCTCATAGTTAGTATTATTTTCAGTTTCTGCAGTATTATCGTCACTAGAGTTGTCATCTTCGGCTTTATCATCGTCATTGTCAGGCTCTACATAAGGAAATAACTCTGGCATTGGGAGTTCGTCTGGGAACAAAACGTCGTCTAGTCCGTCAAGCTCTGGAGTCGGCAACACGTCTGGATACAAAACGTCGTCTAGTCCATCAAGTTCTGGAGTTGGCAACACATCTGGATACAAAACGTCGTCTAGCCCGTCAAGCTCTGGAGTCGGCAACATATCTGGATACAAAACGTCGTCTAGCCCGTCAAGTTCAGGCATTGGCAACACGTCTGGGAAAACATCATCTATAGTCCCATCAAGTTCAGGCATTGGCAACACGTCTGGGAAAACATCATCTATAGTCCCATCAAGCTCAGGCATTGGCAACACGTCTGAGAAAACATCGTCTAAGCCGTCAAGATCAGGCGTTGGCAACACGTCTGGAAACAACACTTCACCAGCCTCATCAAGTTCAGGCGTTGGCAGTTCGTTAGGAAAAACATCGTCTACCATGCCATCAAGCTCAGGTGTTGGCAGTTCGTCAGGAAAAACATCGTCTACCATGCCGTCAAGCTCAGGCGTTGGCAGTTCATCTGGAAACTCCGTCGGCTGATAATCAGGGTCATAAACTGGCAAATCTTCCATTATAATATTAATGTTAGTTTCAATAATATTATCTTCATATCCTGGAACTACGCCCCCCTCATAAGGTGACATTTCAACGAAGTACCCCCTAATCCAGAGTTCTTTTGCGGCAAGGTCGTTCCACGCAAAAACGTTTGTCCCACCCCAGTTAACTTGTACGATATATTCTTTGGTTGCAACAGTCCCACCATCGTTAGGCTCGTTTTCGCCATTTGCTTTAGTAAAATTTTGGTACGGCTCATATCCGTTATCCCAGCGAATTGCCGACGACGTTGTGCCGTTAGTTCCGTCATAGTTGTAAAAGCCCCAGTTGTTTTTGGTCATATCGCCAATATCATCTTTTTGGGCAATCGCCTCAGGCCCTGCCGCCCAATAAAAACGATCAATAAGTTGAACGTGACCGCTATTGCTTTTATGACCAAGCCCAGAATTAAAAATCCCAGTTTTTGCCGTCAAATTTGCCGATATTGTATCGCTATCAACTCCGTTTTCGCCGAAAAGGTATGTAGGGTCTATACGTATACCAGATGTCCAACCACCAAGTTTTGATATTGAAGTCAACAGTTGATCTTCTCCAGGTGTCGTAATCGTTGCTAGATAACCTTTCATACCCATATAGCGATAGCTTTTGGCAAGCTCATAAGCAGTGTCCCAATCAACAAGTTCATTCACATAAAAATAATAGTGAACGTTTTCTGGGTCGTCCTCAGGTATATATTTTGTAAAATAAATTTCGTTTTCGCTTTCTGGCAAAACAACTTCGTTTTGGTCAACGATGATATTTAGAGGGGTGTTCCCTGTAATATCAAATTGAAGTGCTCGCAAAAACTCTTGGGCTGTTTGGGCGTCAATTCCACCTGAAAAAGCATATAACACAGAACCTTGCTCGCCGTCTAAGTTAGTCATTTTTGTATACGTAAGACCTTCGATTTGGGGGTCTACAAGTGATAATATTCCGTCAACGCCATCTTTGTTTGCGTCATCATAAAAAAGGTTTAATCCAAACACTTTGTTGTTGTTCGGGATATTTACAGTTAAATCTGGAAAATAATAAAGTTCATTTTCGTTAATTTGTATATATCCAACGTCAATTATAGTAGAATTAGTTTGTTGCCGTGTATAATTTGCACTATTAATTGATGATGTAGATGCAAAAATTATACTAGAGGCTAGCAAAAATGCAAGCCGTTTCCGTAATTTAGTACCTAATTTCATAAAAATTCTCTCCTTATTATTGTAATCTATGCATATATTATACCACAAGGGGGTGGGGTACACAATATTATATATTACGACAAAATTGGTATTATTTACCAAAATTTACAATGACAAAAATCATTATTGATTGGTGAAGTAGAAAGAATAGTATTACTTTATCGGATTATATGATATAATATTAAATTAAAAAGAAAAAATGTTAAGGAAGTGGAAATTTTGGCACTAAATTTAGAACAACAAAAAATTGTGGAGTCCCCTCTAAGTGGTCACGCTGTAATTCGTGGCATTGCAGGGTCTGGAAAAACTACAGTTGGTGTTGAAAGAGTTAAGTTGCTTGCCGAGCAGTCACCTAAAGGAAAAATACTGTTTGTGACATACAACAAGTCGTTAAGCAACTATATCGAACAAATGATTAATATGACGATACCTACAGCAAAAAGCGTAGTTGATATCAAAAACATAGATAGCATTTCATATGGATATTTTAAAGCAGGACATCCAGAATTAAAAACATTGTGGAATGACACCCCCTCATTTAACGAGGCATTACAAATTGCACAATCAAAATACCCAAATTGTAGATACTTGCATCAAAATTATCATAAATTTCTACTCGATGAAATCAAGTGGATAAAAGGTTGTGGGTACAATACACTTGAGCAATATCAAGACGTTGAGCGTATTGGGCGTATGAGTGGGGACGGTGGTTATCGTCTAACGAGAAATTCTGAGGCTAGGGAAGCAATATATTTTTTAAAAGATACAATTGGTGAAATTTTAAGCCAGAAAAATAGCGTTGATGGGATTGATACAAACATTTTAGCGTTACAATATATGAACAATAACAATAACAAAATTTTTAAGTATGAACACATTATTATAGACGAAGCACAAGATTTAACAAAAGTTCAATTTGATATAATAAGCAGGTTGAGCAACAACTCAAAAACTTGTTCGGTGTGGCTAATTATGGACGTTGCTCAAAGTATATACCCCCAAGCTTGGCTTGTAAAAAATCGCACATACCGAAGTATTGGCTATGACATTGGGGCAAATCGCTCATACAAATTAAATAAAAATTATCGCACAACAACTGAAATTTCTCGCTGTGCATATAGTTTGCTCCACTATGATAAAGAGCTAATTAAAGACGATAATTTTATAACACCAACTCTGCTATCTCAACACGGCTCATACCCCGTATATCGTGGATACAACAGTTATACTGACCAGCAACTTGCGGTGATTAAGCTTATAAAACAGCTTGATTATAAACTTAGAGATATTGCAATTGTAGCTAAACGTAAAACGTCGCTTGAGCAACTGAAAAATTGTTTGATAGGGCAAAACATTTTGTGTGAGATGGTGGCAAAAGAGATGAAATTTAACGAGGATTCAATTAAATTGCTCACGATGCATTCGATTAAAGGGCTTGAGTTTAAAGTTGTTATAATTATAGACCTGAACGAAAATATAATTCCGCACAAACAAGATGGGCTAAGTTATGAAGAATTGCTTGAAGAAGAAGTTGGCGAACGAAAACTTTTTTATGTGGCAATGACTCGTGCGAAAAAAGAGCTATATATGTTTTCGTCGGGCACACCGTCAAAGTTTATTTCTCAAATAGACAATAAATTTTTGTGCATGAATATAAATTCACGTATTAGGGCGTTGCACTCTATAAATCCAGACAACTACTATTATAAGGAAGAAATTGCTGATATCCACACAAAAGAAGAAGTTGTTAGACAGTGGATTATAAATGAACTTATAACTAATTATGACTATCCGAAAGAGGTTGTTAAAATTGAGTATAAAATTAACATTGGCTCAAAAGCTTGCAAAGCTGACGTAGCTGTTATCAATCAAAAAACGGGAGAACCACACATTATAGTTGAAACGAAAAATAAAGATGTCGATATAATGGACGCTGTTAGACAGCTTAAATCTTACATGCACGCTAGTGATTGCAAATACGGTGTTGCCACAAATGGACGCCACATTATATTTATAGATAAAGATATGAACTACATTAGCGACATACCAAAATGTGATAAAACAATTTTAACGAAAGGGCTTGAACACTACAAATATATAGATGTTAAGACGTTTAGAGAACACGAATTTATTAAAGATACGCACACGCAAGAAATTTTAAATGAGGATAACGTCGTTGAGGACGAACTTACGAAACTGCGAATATATGCCGATATTGCAGCAGGAATTCCAATAGAAATACTTGATGATGATAAAGGGACGTTTAAACTTCCGTCTAAGTATATAAAAACAGCCGAAAATTTGTATATATTGCAAGTTAAAGGCGATAGCATGATTGATGCAAACATTGATGATGGCGATTATGTCGTTGTTGATAGCTCACAATCGGTGCAAAACAACGAGATAGGCGTAGTTGTATACAATGGTTCGGCAACGCTAAAACGAGTTGTTCAAACAGGTGGACTTGTGTTGCTACTTAGTGCGAATGACGATTTTGAACCGATATCTATAATTGATGGCGACTTTTCTGTGCAAGGCAAACTAATAGGAATTATTAAACAAACGCAATAGCAATCTTAATGGTTGCTATTTTTTTGCATTTTGTGAAAGGTTTTGGGGGCTACGTGTGTTTATGTAAGTATAAGACGACTGAAAGGAGAGGTTTATGACAGA
Source organism: Epulopiscium sp. Nele67-Bin004 (assembly GCA_002007315.1). Next base: position 32,710 of record LNZQ01000208.1, on the reverse strand, counting down.
TATTGCATATGGACTTATAAAAGGCGATGTTCATTGTTATGAAAAACTTATTGATGAATACACAACATATGTCATTGCAATTATACGAAAACTGGCAGGCACAAAACTATCAAATACAGATATCGAACAACTTACAACTGACGTTTTTGTAGCGATATGGCAAGTTCGGGAAAACATTATCCCTGACAAACTTAAAATATGCATCGCAAAAATAACAAAATCTATCGTTATAAACAAATTTGAGCAGATAGGGGAGGGGGGTTTATGAAACTAACAGATATATTTGATGATATTGATGTTGATGACATCGGAGATTTACTTGACATAGATACTGATGACCCAGATTTGCTTGATGGAATTGACACAAATAAAATAAAACAAGTGGCATTAAACAAAGCACAGTCAAACGTTGTGCAGCTTCCAAAACAGAGAGGACGAGGAAAAATGAAAATTAGAAATTTATTATTAGTAGCAGCATTAGCATTAACTAGCACGGCAGTTTTAGCAAACAACTTACCACATTTTATGAGCACATTTGAGGGGGACACAGGTTATGTGTATGAGGACATACAAACGATAGATTTTGTGTCGGAAAAAGAAGGCGACATTGTGTTAGTTGGAGCAGAAACGATAGTTACAGACCAAACAGGAATGTTTTTGCTTGTGTTTGAAAAAGAGGACGGCACACCATTTTTTGAAATGGATTATGACGCAGACAGACTTGTACACAACGGCAAATATATTAGTAGCATAAACTTTGATATTTTTGACATTGAGTCTGACAGTATAAACATGTATGGATATAGCGCTGAGTTATCAGAAGATTTTTCACAACTTATGCTAGTGTGCAACTTTTATAGCACAGAAGTTATAGACGAAGAAGTCAACATCACTATTGAAAATCTTGTTGCCACGTATTTACTTGAAGAACAGTCGCCATATATGTTATCTGAGCTTGAGCCACCAACGATAATAAGCGATATGTATGAATTGGAAGCTGTTACTGAAGATTTTGAGTATTTGGCAACAAATCGCTACTTACGTGAAACTATTGTTGAACAAAGCTGGACTGGGACGTTGCACTTATCAACGGATATGGAAATAGTTGAGGCATTTCCAAACTTAAAACTAGATACAAGTACAGTTGACCGTGTAAGTGTATCAAAAATGGGCATAAACGTTTCTTTGACGCTTGATGATATCGCTGTTGGAAATCAATGGCATGACGTATCGTTAAAATTGGTAGATGGCACAATACTTGAGGGAACGTATAGCGCTGTTAGCCATAGAGAACTTTTAGGTTCGTATAAATATGTGGTTGAAGACTCAGAACTACAAATGAACTTTGGGACAACAGACGTACAATTTATACCGATGGAGGAGTTGTATTCAGTAATTATTGAGGGGCACGAAATCGTATTGAAATAAATAGCAGGAGGAGAGGGGTATGACAGACATTCAAATTGCCGAGGGGCTGATAAAAGGCGACATCAATTGCTATGAAAAACTTATCGATGAATATACAAAATACGTTATTGCAGTTATACGAAAAATTGCAGGCACGCAACTATCAAATGAAGACGTTGAGGAGCTTACGTCTGATGTGTTCGTTAAAATGTGGCAAGTTCGGGGAAGTATTATCCCCGATAAGCTTAAAGCATACATCGCAAAAATAACTAGAAATGCAGTGCTAAACAAGCTACGCCAAACATCAATAGAACTTATTGACGACACGGACGACGTTATTATAGATACGAACACACCAGAAACGGAGCTTATGACTAAAGAAGTTAACTCGCAAATAATTTCGGCTATCGACACATTGCCACAGCCAGACAAAGAAATATTTTTACGCCGATACTTTTTTATGGAAAAAATAGCAGACATCGCGACGTATCTTGGACTACCAGAAAATACGGTGCATACGAAAATATCTCGTGGCAAGAAAAAATTACAACAAGTATTGGAGGGGTGCAGGCTATGAAACTAACAGATATATTTGATGATATTGATGTTGATGATATTGAGGATTTACTAGACATTGACACTGATGACCCAAATTTGCTTGACGGAATTGATACTAATAAGATAAAACAAACAGCGTTAAACAAAGTGCAGCCAAACGTTGTGCAACTTCCTAAAGAGAGAGAACAATGAACGATTGAGGGACATAGATACTGTAGGGGCATTGTATACCGACCCCTACAATATCGCCTATTACATAATTTCGATTTTGTATTTTTCTTTTAACGATTTCATTTTGTTTTCGTAAGCTTGTTGGCGTTTAACATCTTGATATGTGCGACCAACGTCCGTGCTAATCTCCTCAAATGCAGGCGTCCCTGGCTCTTTGATAGTGTCAAGTTGGATTATGTGGTAACCAAATTGAGTTTTGATAGGCTCGCTAATTTCGCCATCTTTCATAGCAAACGCCGCTTCTTCAAACTCAGGAACCATCATACCTCTTGAAAACTCTCCAAGGTCACCCCCACGAAGTTTTGAGTTACAGTGCGAATACTGTGCAGCTGCTTCAGCAAAGTTTTTCCCACCTTTAATTTCCGCAAGAATTTCATCTGCTTCTTCTTTTGTTGGCACGAGAATGTGCGACGCAACAGCACGGCTAGGTCTAGCAAACATATGTTTGTTGGCGTTGTAGTATGCTTCGGCTTCTTCCATTGACACAGCCCCATCTTGCTCAAGAAGTTTGCTAAGTGCGTATTGTTTTAATAGTGATACTTTCATATCTTCAACCGCTGCGATATAATCAGGAGCTTTGTCAAGTCCAGATTCTAGGGCGTCAGAATACAATAATTCTTGATGTATTAATTCATCGATAAGTTTTTGTCTGCCTTCCTCATCTCTAAATTGATTTGCGTTTTGCCCAAGGTTTCTAGTTAGTGCTGATAGTTCTCTGTCGGTAATTTCTCTACCATTAACTTTCGCTAATACATGTTTTTCCATTTTAATTTACTCCTTTTATTTTTTATTATACTACTTTAGTTGAAAAATGACAACAAATTCTATCTAATAGTGTCTGAAAGTTTTTAGATTTTTATTCCTTTTATTTACAAAAATTTTATGTATTTTGCTGTATACTATCCGTATACGCTAGGAGGTAAAATATGGAAAAAATGGTAATTAGAGAAAAACGATTAGAGAAAAATGCGATTAGAGTTGAATGGGCACAAATTATTTTGTGTGTATGTGCGTTTATGTTTGCCAGAGTGTGTATCGAAAGCGAATATTATACTTTGGGCGTGGCGTATCTTGGCACGTTGCATAGGCAGCCAAAAGCCCGTAGGTGGTGCGGTTTGTTCGCCATTTTGGGTTATGTGTCCGTTGCGATATTTAATAGTTTTGCAATGAACTACTTAATTATCGTGGGATTTATTGTTGTTTTTAGAAGTATGATGGAACGTGCAAAAATTAAGTTTAATCTTGTCAATCAAATGGTTATTATATCAGTATCACTTTTTGTTGTCAAAGCAGTTAATTTAGTTTTAACAGGGTTTAGCGTCGTTGGCGTTATAGAAAATATCGTTGAATGTATGGTAGCTTGTCTACTTATGTATGTGCTTGACTTTGGAGTTGGTGCACTTCTTGAGCATAGGCAATATATGTTGACTCAAAAAGAAGCTATTAGTATGATTTTGATGTTTGTAGGAATTTTGGCTGGGACTATAGATTTTTATATGGAAGTACCAGTTTTTACTGAAATATATTTTAGGGACATTGCTGTATACGTGTTTTTGACGGCGATGATATACTTAGGCGGTGTGAACATCGGCGTAACGATTAGTGTCGTTATAGGGGCTGTGCTTACACTTATAAATTACATACCAATGAACTTCTCGTTTATATATAGTATGGCGAGTATGTTTGGCGGAGTTCTTGTACCGATGGGCAAAATTGGAGTTATATTCGGTATGGGTCTTGGTCAAATAATAGGATTTATTATTTTTAATGCAGGCGTTATTGATATGCCGCTTATTGGGGCGTTTTTAGTTTCTTCCTTAATAAGTATTATGATACCAAATAGATATTTTGGGCTTGCAAACTGGTTTAAAGATAAACGTGTTGAAGATGATGAAAAAGTACATATGATGCACATTCAAGAAATTGTTGCCTCACGACTTGACCATTTTAGAAAAGCTTTTTTTAAGCTTGGAAAATCGTTTCAAGACGAGCAGTATAGAACAGCAACTCTTGATAGACAAAAAATTGACATTGTACTTGAAGATACAATTAATAAAATGTGCGAAGACTGCGGTTTAAGAAAACATTGTTGGGAGTATGACGCAGAACAAATGTATAAAATGAGCGTTGAAATGATTGAGGCTGGGCAAAGAAATGGCAAAATTGTTAGGGGTGACATACCTGAGCCGTTCAAAATTAGATGTAAAATGGTCGAAAGTTTTGCTGCACTATTAAATTTTAGACTTGATTTGGTTAGGCAAGATGTGTATTACGAAAATCGAGTTATTGAAACAAAAATGCTTATGGGACAACAAATGGAAGCAGTTGCAGAAAGTATCAACACTATAACGCAAGAAATCGCACAAGAAGTTGTGTTTAACAAAGAGCTTGAGAGGCTTATTGCGGAAACGTTAAATTCAGTTGGTATTATCGTTGTTGATATAATTTTGCTTGAAAAAGAAGAAAATCTGAAAGTTTTAGAACTTCGCACAAAAGCGTGTCAAGAACGCCCAGACACAGATGTTATTAGAACGCTTGAAAAAGTGTTGGGTATAAGACTTGAAGTTCAAAATCATATTTGTGGCGAAAAAGTTTGTTATTATAGCATCATTCCAAAACAGCGATTTGGCGTTATGGCGGGGGCTGCGATATGTGCAAAAGGCAACGTGTGTGGCGATGTGCATAGTTTTATGCAACTTGAAAACGGCAAATATTTGATGGCTGTTGCCGATGGAATGGGCAGTGGCGAAGTTGCTAGAAAAGAGAGTAAAGTTACGATTGAGATGCTTGAAGAATTTATGGAAGCAGGACTTACTGAGGAAGTTGCACTAAAAATTATTAATTCTTCGCTTGTTCTTAGAATGGACAACGAGGTGTTTTCCACTATTGATGTTACGATAATTGACACAAGTACGGGGGTTGCAAAACTGCTTAAAGCTGGAGCAGCAACAACATTTGTGCTTCGTGGCGATGAGGTTATAACGATACGTTCGCACAGTTTGCCAGTTGGGATAATTAAAGATGTTGATATCGAAACTCACGTTGTGCAACTGGAATATGGCGACACAATTGTTATGGTAACTGACGGCTTGTTGTCAACTACAGATGACGCACTTGGGCGTGAGGAAGCGTTTAAACAATTTATTATTGAAGAAAAATGCGGCGACCCTGTGCAACTTGCAAATTATTTGCTTGAGCGTAGCCGAAAACTTCTTGCGGGTGAGTATAGCGACGATATGACGGTTGTTGTTGGACGAATTTGGGAAAAATTAGATTAATTGTATATTATTGTTAGTGTGTGGCAATACTCCAAATACTAAAATGTTTGGAGGTGAACTATGGCACAAGACATATATTTAAAAGGAACAAGTGGCGATTGGTACGAAGATGTTACTTTTAGAGTTAAAGATAAATACGTTGAAAATACGCCCAAAAATTTGGCGGCATATGCAGATGAGCTTATTACAAATCATATGAAACTTAAAGGTTATAGTGAATACAATCCGTATAGCACAGGCGGCAGTTATAACAATGCGTCAGTTGCTACAGTGCTTGACACGAGGGTGACTGATAAAGGCGTCGTTGCTGTGAAAACTAAATCGGAGAAAGATAAAGTTTATGACAGAATAGAAATGTTTTTGTGGGTGTGCCTTGCGATACTTGCAGTAGCATTAATAGTTTGTTTAGTTTATTAGGGGACAAGCGTCCCCTATATTTTATTCCAATTTTGATGCACCAGTGTACAAACTGTGGTATTTGCCTCCGAATTCTAACAGTTCATCGTGGCTACCTTTTTCGATAATATTACCTTTTTCAAGAACGATTATCGTATCAGAGTTTCTAACTGTTGAAAGTCTGTGAGCAATAATAAACGTTGTACGAGTTTTCATAAGTCGGTCTAACGCTTGCTCGATGTGGCGTTCCGTACGAGTATCAACTGAACTTGTCGCCTCGTCTAACACCAAAATAGGTGCTTTTGAAATAACAGCACGAGCGATATTTAAAAGTTGGCGTTGCCCTTGGCTCAAGTTTCCACCGTCATTATCAAGAACGGTATTATAACCATCTTCAAGTTTTTTAATAAAGTCGTGTGCATTTGCTGTTTTTGCCGCAATAATAACTTCTTCATCAGTTGCATCAAGTCGCCCATATCTAATGTTGTCCATAATTGAACCAGTAAACAAATGCGTATCTTGAAGAACCATTGCGATATTTTCTCTAAGGAATGATTTTTTAAACTTGTTTAATGGGATATCATCAATAAGTATTTGACCACCCTCAATATCGTAAAATCTATTTAACAAGTTTGTAACAGTCGTTTTTCCAGCTCCTGTTGAACCAACGAATGCAATTTTTTGTGATGGCTGTGCCACAAGTGAAATATTTTTCAAAATTGGTACGCCAGGTTTGTACCCAAATTGAACGTTTTCTAATGCAACTTTTCCAACTAGATGGTCAACTGTGACGCAATCTGGTTCGTCCTCGATTTCAGCTTCAGCATCAATAACTTCAAACACACGTTCAGCACCAGCAAGTGCAGCAAATATTACGTTTATTTGCATAAATATTGCATTTATTGGACCGCTAAAACTTCTTGAGTAATTTAAGAAAATTGTAAATCCACCAATGTCAAACCCTCTAAATACACATAAAAGACCACCAATACAAGCAATGATAGTGTAAGTAAGTTGAGTTAATGACCCCATAATCGGCCCCATCGTACCACTTATAAATTGAGCTTGAAACGATTGTTCACGATAGTCATTGTTTAGCTGAACAAATTCTTCAACTATTTTTTCTTCGTGGTTAAACACTTTAACAACTTTTTGACCTGTAATACTTTCTTCGATATAACCATTTAAGTCACCTAGTGCTTGTTGTTGTGCTTTAAAATACTTCATACTGCGTTGTGATATCTTTTTAGAAACTAAATTAAATAATGGTACAGTTACTAAAATTACAAGCGTTAAAAACCAGTTTGTGTACAACATAATCCCAACTGTTGCGATAAGCGTCGTTACACCAGCTATAAGTTGAGCACATGTTGTTGAAAGCATTTGATTCATAGAGTCTATGTCGTTTGTAAAACGGCTCATTAAATCTCCGTTGTTGTTTGTGTCAAAAAACTTTAGGGGTAGTTTTTGCATCTTTTGGAACAAGTCTTCCCTAATTTTTTCTAGTGCATCTTGAGCAACTATTAACATAAGTTTTGTTTGAAAATAACTACTTAATACTGCTACAAAATACAAAATAAACATAAGTACCAAATAATTTATAAGCACTCCCATTCCAGCTCGTTCAGTAAGTGCGTTTGTTATCGGTCTAATCATATATGATGCAGCGATGCTAAATATAGCGTTTGCAAAAACTAGCACAAGAGCAATAACGAGCAACACATTTTTTTTGCCCAAATATCCCCAAAGTCTTGATATAGTTTCTTTGGAATTTTTTAGTTGTAGTTTTGGTGCACCACCCATTGGGGGGCGACTTCCAGGACCAGGCCCACCTACTGGCATTCGGTCAGTTGCACCTTTGTTTGACATTCCGTTTGACATTATTCTGCCCTCCTATCCATTTGTGAATGATAGATTTCTTGGTACGTCGTACTATTTTTCAACAATTCGCTATGTGTACCAATTGCCTCAATTTTACCGTCGTCCATAACGATAATTTTATTTGCATCTATTACAGAAGTAATACGTTGTGCAATAATAATTTTTGTGGTGTCACCAAGTTCATTGTATAAGTGATGATTAATTTTACGTTCTGTAGCTGTATCAACCGCACTTGTAGAGTCGTCCAAAATTAATATTTTAGGACTTTTTAGTAGTGCACGAGCAATACATAATCGTTGTTTTTGACCACCTGAGAAGTTTACCCCGCCTTGTTCAACTTTTGAGTCATATCCGTCATCAAATCCACTAACAAAATCATGAGCTGCTGCCCAATCTGAAACTTGCTGGATTTTATCTTCAGAAGCGTTTGGATCACCCCATTGCAAATTTTCTTTAATAGTTCCAGAAAATAGTACATTGTTTTGTAATACAACTGCAACACCATCTCTCAAGTTGTGCAATGAGTAATCTTTAACGTTTACACCACCAACGTATATATCACCAGAGTTGGCATTGTATAACCTTGGAATAAGATGTGCAAAACTTGTTTTTCCACAACCAGTTGAACCGATAATACCAACAGTTTCGCCTGCTTTTATGTCAACTGAAATGTTTGAAAGAACAACTTCTTCGTTGTTTTGTGTGTATTTGAAAGAAACATTTTCAAATCTAATATCACCTGTTTCAACTGTTTTTTCAGCATTGTTACCATCTGCAACATCTATTACAGCTGTTAATACTTCTGTAATACGTTTTGAACTAACAAAACTTTTTGAACTTTGTAAAAAAATCATTCCAAGCATACTTACAGATGCAAGAACTTGTGTCAAATACGTAATAAATGCACTAATGTCCCCAATTTGTAAATCTCCTCTATCAAGTGCAAGACTACCGATGTACAAAATTGCTATTGTAGCTATGTTTATTGAAAGCGTAATTAATGGTGTCTGAAGTAAAGTTATTCCGTATGCTGATAGAGATGTATTTTTTAGAGATGAGTTTACTTCAATAAATTTTTCTTCCTCGTAATCTTCACGTGTAAATGCTTTTATTACACGAATGTTAACTAAAACTTCACGTACACGACCGTTTAAGTCGTCTATTCTATCTTGTAAAAATACAAATTTTTTATAAGAAAAAAGTACAACAAAGTATATAATTATCGATAAAATTGGAATTAACACTAAAAAAATCATAGATAAATCTTTGTTTATAGTGAACGCCATAAATACTGCACCGACCAACATACCTGGCCCTCTTATTAACATTCTTAAACACATAACAACAAGCTGTTGAAGCTGTGTTATATCGTTTGTAAGCCTTGTTATTAGTGAACCTGTACTAAATTTGTCTATATTTGCAAATGAAAACTCTTGAATTTTTGTGAATACATCTTCACGCAAATCTGTAGCAAAGTTCACAGATGCACGAGTTGCAAAATACGCTGCTCCAACCCCTGATGATATAGCACAACAAATATAAAATATCATTGTTAGTGCTGTTGTTATAATTTGACTGCTATCCATATTTGCAATCCCTTGGTTTATAATTTGTGCCGCATAGTATGGAATTTGTAGGTCGCAATAAACTTCAATAAACATACAAACGGGTGCAAGCACAAAGTATATCCAATATGGTTTGATATACTTTAGATATCGTTTCATTTTTTAACCCCCTATTTTTATTTTTATTTATTATACACTAAAATATTAATCTTGTATAGCATGCTATCAACGATAGAAATATTGAAGATTATTACATGTAATTACTGACTTATAAAATTAATTTCGATAATTCGTAATATGTCGTTTAAATTGTTTTGGTACAATCTAAATATTAAAAGTAGGACAGGGGGGGCACTAACATGAAAAATAATATGCCTAAATTAGCAACAAAATTACGTTACCGAGTATACGTACTAATCATTACTCTAATGGTAATCAATACTGGTTGGAAAGTGTATGATACATCACGACTGATGATGGCACAAGCACATACGATGGTGTTATCAGTCAACGATATTTCAGCACAAAAGTTTGAAACGTGGATTAATGAAAAAACTACATTTTTAAATTCATTAGCACACGAAATAACGTATTATGAAAGCTATAAAGATTGGGATAAGTTACAAGATTATTTAGTAGATATTAAAAATGATATTGAAGGTGTTTCGGCTCTGTATATGGCTAGTTCAATAAATAACAACTGGATACATTCGGAATATTGGAAACCAGATGCAACATTTGATATATCAAGTGCAAATTGGTATGTGGCGGCAACTGATGCAGATGAAGTAATTGTTACAGAACCGTATTTTGATACGGCACTAAATGAAATGGTTGTAACATTTGCAAAAAAAGTAGTTAATGAAAGAGATAACATAGTTGGTGTTGTAGCTATGAACATATCGTTACACAACTTGGCAGATGTCATACAAGCTACTGTGACTGATAACGGGTTATACGCATTTGTTATAGACACAAATGGCAACATAATAATGCACCCTGATTCTAGTTTAACTCCGAGTATACTAAAAACAACGAATTTATACGATACAAAAGCAGATTATAGTGCTACAATTTCGGCAGGTGAGCACACAGTGGCTGTATCAAAAAATATATATAACGAAAATGTGTTTGCAGCATTTAACCGAGTTCCACAAACAGGTTGGAAAATTATCGTAAACTATCCAACTAAAAACACGACAAACACATTGTTATTTGAAACTATTATAGGATTGTTTATGATGATAGTATCTATTGCAATAAGTGTAATAGTTATACAAAAGTTTGTAAAACTTTATATATGGCCTGTTCATGATATTGCAGATGCGTTGTTGTTAATAAGTGCTGGTAATTTTCATGTTGATATAGCTGGAATTACTAAAAATAGTGAAGAAATGGAAATACTAGTTGACTCGCTAGAACGAGTTGAAAAAAATATATCAAGTTATATTACTGAAATATCTGACATACTTGGAACGTATGCGGAGGGCGACTTTAGACCTGTGCCACAACAAAGCTATATGGGAGAGTTTGATACTATAAGAGTATCATTAATTTCTATAAGTGATAAATTAAAAGCGTTGCTTTCAGACACTACGGACTCAACACATGACGTTGCAGGTGCATCGCTAATAATTGCAAATTCGGCAACTTATTTAGCAAATGTTTCGATAGAACAATCAGCATTGTTAGAAAATTTTAAAGAGAATACTACAAAAGTTACTCACGATGTAATAGATAACTTAGAGTCAATAGAAGAGTCTTACAACACTGTAAAAGAGATGGCACAAAAAGCAGATAATAGTAAAGAACTTGCACACAAAATGGTTGATGCGATGGGTAGAATTAGCGTTTCAACGTCAGAGATACAACAAATTAGTGAATCAATTGAAGAAATAGCTAGACAAACAAACTTACTTGCACTAAACGCTACTATAGAGGCAGCACACGCAGGGGAGTCGGGTCGTGGTTTTGCTGTTGTTGCATCTGAAGTACGTGAATTGTCAACTCAAACTACCGAAGTTGTTAAAAATATTTACAAAATGATTAAATTGAATTTAGAAAGTGTTAAAGAGGGCGAAGAAATGGTTAATTTAACTGCTCATGCACTTGAAGAAATCATTGAAGCTAGTTATAAAACAGCAAATATTTCAAAAGAAGTTAGAGATAACGCAATGCGACAACGTGAAGCATTGGAACATATTGAAGAAGATACTGACGCATTAGCTAAAGAGATTGGTAAAAACACATTTATATCTCAAGAGAACTTAGCTATAAGTGAAGAACTTGCAGCACAGGCAAGTCATCTTGAGTCAAAAATGGAACACTTCATAATAGAGTAATTTTAGTTGTATTTTAACGTTGAGTTCATAATTTGTTCATAATTATAACGTAAAATTTACAGAGTACAAATTAATTCGACTAGATTACGAAAAGGGGAAATGCCATGCAAATGAAGTCAAGGAGCACACTTTCATCAAAAATAAATTTGATAGTGTACAGCCTAATAATTGTTTTAGTATTTATTAATGTAGTGTGGAAAGGTATTGATATTTCACGGCTTATGATTTCTCAAGCTCACACACGAGTGCTTGGGATTACAGATATAGCTGATGCTAGATTTGATGCTTGGATGGATGAAAGACTTGCTTTTATAAACACAATTGCAACAGAGCTTGAATTTAATCAAAGTTACACAGATTTGAATAATTTAGAAGGTTATTTTTCAAATTCTAAACAAAATATAGCAGGAGTTATAGACATATATCTTGCAACTCCAGCTAAGGGGTGGGCACACTCGAGCGGTTGGTCTGACCCAAGTTTTGACCCAACTGTTAGGTCATGGTATATAGATGCTGTTAACTCTAATAGCACAATTATTACAGAACCTTATATAGATGCGTCGACAGGTGATATGGTTGTAACACTTGCGACAAAAGTTAGTAATAGAACTGGTGGCGTTGGTGCTGTTTTAGGTATGGACGTAACGCTTTCAAGTTTAAAAGACCTTATTGACGGTCTAAAAGAAAGCGATGGGTTATACACATTTGTCGTTAGTGATGATTTTGATATTTTAATTCACCCAGACGAAAATTATCACCCAAACACACAAAGAACTGTTAATCTACTTGACACTAATAAAGCTGATTATAGCAACGTAGAAAAAGCAGGGACAAACACAATTGCTATGGCTAACAATATTTATGGAACAAAAGTTTATGCAGCTTACAGTGAAGTTGGAAACACAAGTTGGAAAGTTATTACAAACTATCCTTACCGCTATACAATTAACGCTGTAATTACTCAAATAATTATCGGTGCACTTATGATGATAGCATCAATGGTTATAAGTTTTGTAATTATTCGTAGATTTGTTGCGACTTATATATCGCCTGTTTCAGATGTTGCGAATGTATTAACTGAAATAAGTAAAGGTAACTTGAAAAGTGATGTTTCTCACTTAGCTCAAAATAGTGTGGAAATAGAAATGCTTACAAATTCATTACAAGTTGTTTCAAAAAACTTAAATAGTTATATCGGAGAAATTTCAGAAGTACTTACAACTTATTCTGAGGGTGACTTTAGACCAGTTCCAACAGGAGATTATGTTGGGGAATTTAATGCGATAAAAGTTTCTTTAATTTCTATATCAGACAAGCTAAAAGCTTTATTATCAGATACAACAGCTTCAACAATAAGAGTTGGTCAAGCAGCGGTTGATATAAATCATTCTGCTAAAGAGCTTGCGAGTGCAAGTGAAGTACAAGCATCTTTATTAATGACTTTTAAAGATAATACTACAAATGTTGCAACTGATATAATAGATAACATTGAGTCAATAGACAAAGGTTATGGTGTTATAACTGATATGAATAAAAAGGCTGACGACAGCAAACAAGTTGCAGACGAAATGGTTGAGGCGATGGGAAGTATTAGCACGTCAACTCAAGAGATATTACAAGTTATTAAATCTATTGAAGAAATTGCGAGCCAAACAAACTTACTTGCACTAAACGCAAGTATTGAGGCTGCACGAGCAGGAGAAGCAGGACGAGGATTTACGATAGTAGCAACTGAAGTTCGTGAACTATCAACTAAAACTTCGGAAATCGTTCAAGATATATACACGTTAATAAATACTAGTCTTGAAAGTGTAGAAACTGGTGAAAAAATGGTGTCGCTTACAACTAAATCATTGGAACAAATTATGGGGGCTAGTAGCGATACAGCAAATATGTTTAAGGCGATTAGGGATAATGCTTTGGGACAACGTGATGCGTTGCAACAAATTATGAAAGATACCGAAACGCTTACAACAGAAATTGCACACAATGCAGCGATTTCGCAACAAAATGTGGCGATAAGTGAAGAGCTTGAAACACAAGCAGATAACTTACAAACGCAAATGCAAAATTTCATAGTTAAGTAACAAAAAGGAGATAGCCTGATGGGGTTATCTCCTTTTTAATGTGTTTATTTTAATGCTTCTTCAAGTGCTTGTAAGTTTTGTTCCATAAAGAAAATATAGCTTATGTCTGGGTCTAAAAAGTCGATATTTTCTATTGAGTTCCATTGAATAAGTGGCGTTGATGTATCGTTTGAACTTTGAACAACAGTTTTGGCAACGTCTTCAAGTGTAATGTAGTTTACAGCGTTTGCAGATGTGTTGTTTAGTGATTCGGCTAAACCGATTATAGTTTCAAAAGATGCTTCTGTGTCAGTTGTACAACTTGCGAACGCCGCACAGTAGTTGATGCCATAGTCGTTTGTTAAATATCTAAATGGAAATCTATCGCCAAATATAAGCATATTGTTGTCGTATTTGTCAACAACAGCTTGGAATTTGTCGTCAAGCTCTTCTAAGTCAAACACGTATGATGCCGAGTTGATAGCATATTGTTTTGCTGAGTCTGGGTCTAAATCGCTAATTGCGTCTGTGATGATGTCGCAAGATTCGATTGCAAGTTTAACAGAAAGCCAGATATGTTCGTCATAATAGTGGTCGTGACCGTGGTCGCAGTCTTCGCCGTGAACGTGCACTTCTTCTGAATGGTCATGGTCGCAATCTTCGGTGTGAATATGCTCTTCTTCGCAACAGTCGTCGTGTTCGTGTTCGTCGTGAGAATGGTCGCAATCTTCGGTGTGAACATGTTCTTCTTCGCAACAGTCGTCGTGTTCGTGCTCATCGTGAGAATGGTCGTAATCTTCGGTGTGAACGTGATCTTCTTCGCAACAGTCGTCGTGTTCGTGTTCGTCGTGAGAATGGTCACAATCTTCATCGTGAACGTGATCTTCTTCACAACAAGGGTCACTAGTTTCAAGCAAAAAACTATCCAAATGTTCCATCAAATTAACAACTTCTACATCTGGAGCATTAGCTAATGCATCGCTAATCCAACCCTCAGTTTCGCCGCCGATATAAATAAGCATATCGCTAGTTTGAATTTTAATAATATCGTCAGCAGTCGCTTGATAATTGTGCGGGTCAACCCCGTTGTTCATAAGCAACATAACTTCAACATCAGGCGTATCCCCTACAATTGCGCTTGCCCATTCATATACAGGATAGCTTGAGCAAAGCACTTTCAATGCGTCAGACGTTGTTGGAACGGCACTAATTGAGTTGCTACACCCAACAAGTTGACTTGATAACGTTAGCATACTTAGGCACGCTAACAGCTTTTTTTGTAATTTCATAAAAAATTCCCCTCTCAAATTTATTGTTCAAGATAACTCATGTAAGTAACAAAATTTAGCTGATATTGACTAGAATTTGCGATATCAAGCTCTGTCATTAAGATAGCTATCGCCAACGTTGAGTCAATTATGAATTGTGGTTCAAAAATAATGCCATGAGTATCGTGGTCGTGGTCGCAATCGTGCGAATGAATATGATAGCTATGGTCGCAATCTTCGGTATGAATATGTTCGTGGTCACAGTCGTCAGGGTGAATATGTTCCTCACAATCAGAGTTACATTCGTCCGTAATAGCTTCAAACACAAAGTGATTTTCACTAGTTTCAACTAAATATCCGTTTAATTCATTAAGTAAATTTAACGATTTTACTTCAGTTATTTCAGAAATTGTTTCTGAAATCCATTGTTCGTTTTCTGTGCCTAAATAAATACAAATGTCACTATTTTGAAGTTGCAAAATCGCTTCCTCGCTTGGTGTCCATTCTGTTTCTTCAAGTTCTATATATTGGTCAACAAGTAGTGAAATTTCAATATGTTCAACTCCTGATGTCATTTCTGTAGCCCATTCAAACACTTCAGGCGTTGCACATACAACAGAAAACGTTGGTTGTGATGCAAGAACTGGACTTGCAACACAAAACACACCTAAAGTTATTAGCGTTTTTCTCATAATACTTTCTCCTTTTATAAGTTTTTACTAACTTATTATAGTTTAAAATAAATTTGGCGTCAATATAAAATTGCAAATTATTTGCAATTTTAAACTGTAAAATTTTTGTATCTACTTATTGGATAAAGTAGTGTATAATAAAACTATACATTTTCAAAAGGAGGATTTATTATGAAAGTTTTACTGTTATCAATCGGGACTAGAGGCGATTGTGAGCCGTTTTTGGCTGTGGGGAACGTGCTTAGGGAGCGGGGGGACGACGTTGTTTGTGCTTTTCCAGAGCAATACAAACATTTTGCCAAGGAAGAAAACTTTGAATTTTTTTCGCTTGGTAGTGAGTTTTTAGACCTTGTTGAGAGTGACGATGCAAAGCAGGCTATGAGTGGCACGAAAGCTATAACAAAAGCAAAAGCAATTGCCAATATGACAAAAAATTCTACCGCTATTAGAATAGATTTAATTCATAAACAAAAAGAAATCGTGGACGCTGTTAATCCCGATTGCATTATTTTTCACCCAAAGGCGATTTATGCGATACCGTGGCACATACACACGAAAAAGCAAGTGATAATGTTGTCGCCTGTGCCTTGCGTTGTGCACGAAGTTGAGGGAACAGCTACTGTTGGGGTGAATAAAGACTTTGGTACAATATTAAACAGAAGTACTTATTACGTCGCAAATAACGCAATGGTTTCGTCGATAAAACCAGTGTACGATTTCTATTTTAAAGGAGAAGACTGCTCAGATAAACTTCTTCATGCACTAAAAAATATTAAAATAATTTATCCTGTTTCAAAGTGTATATTAGTCCAAGAGTTTGGCGATAATGTATGTGTAAGCGGATTTTTGGAGCGTGATAAAACTACAGGCTGGGTAGCCCCTCCCGAGCTTGAGCAGTTTCTTCAAAAGCATGACAAAATTATGTTTATAACTTTTGGCAGCATGTTAAACACTGACCCTAAACGCAACACAGTTATAGTTCTTGAGGCGTTAAAAAAGTGCAACATACCTGCGATAATAAATATTTCTGGCGGTGGACTTGTAGAGCCAGACAGATATAATAAGGAAACAACTCTGTTCGTATCATCTATCCCGTACGATTATATATTGCCCAAAATGTATGCGGTGGTGCATCACGGTGGAGCTGGAACGACGCATTCTGCTATTTCGTCTGCTTGTGCAACGATGGCTATTCCTCACACAGTTGACCAACCGATGTGGAATGAGTGGATTAGCAAACTGCAACTTGGACCTAAAGGTATCAACATAAATAAAATCACGATAGACAATTTGGCTGAAAAATTTGACGACTTATACAACAACCCTCTATATAAAGAAACAGCTCGAAATTTTGCATTTGAAATGCGAAACGAAGTAGACAACGATAAACTTTACAATTTTATTCACAAACAACACAACATAAAATATATACTTAAAGAATTACGCACAGTCGGTATAGTTAGTGATTTTATGGCGAGTTTTGATGACGTGGAGAGCCTAAAAAAACTTAGCAAACGTAGCCGAACTTCTCAAAACATGCCTAGCATAATCAAAAAGAATTTCATAAAAATCAAGCAATATATTATGACCGAAACTAAAGTTATACCAGTGTATGTGTATCGAACACGGGAAACAGTTCAAGATGCAACAGGACTTTTGTGGCTACACGGTGGCGGATATGCGATGACGTCGCTCACTAGTGAAGAACATTTGATCGAAAAATTTGTGACCGAAACAAACACTTTAGTTATTGCCCCAGATTATACGCTGTCTGTTGATGAACCATATCCAACGGCACTACATGAATGTTATGACACGTTAGTTTGGATGAAAGAACACGCTGACATATTGGGAATAAAAGAAGATGGATTTGTTGTTGGAGGAGTTAGTGCAGGTGGTGGACTTGCTGTTGCACTATGCATGTATGCTAGAGATAAAGCCAAAGTGGAAATAAAGTTTCAAATGCCGTTATATCCAATGATTAACCACAAAAATATCCCAGACAATAACACACACAAGCAGTTTTTGTGGGACGTATACCGAAATGAAATAGCATGGAAACTATATTTAGGCGATTTATACAACTTAGATGACGTGCCTGCGTATGCTTCGCCTTTAAATGCAAGCGATTTTTCAAACTTGCCACCGATGTATACTTTTATTGGTAGCGAAGACCCTTTTTATGAAGACACGATAAATTATACAAAAAAGCTTCAAGTTGAAAATATAGTAGCAAGATGTGATGTGTATGACGGTTGTTATCACGGTTTTGACATATCCAAGCCGAATGCAGAAGTGTCAAGGCGAGCGATAAACGGTGTTATGACAGCGTATAGCTATGCACTAAAAAATTATACGAACAAATAATGTAGGTTAGGGGCGTACAAACCTCCCGTTTTATGGTATAATAATACTTAGAGGGGGAGGTTGTATGGAAAATTTATATATTGCTATATCAGTTATGTTTCCACTGTTTTGTATGATGATACTCGGATATTTTTTAAATCATATAGGAATGATGGATAAGGCGTTTGCAAAACAATTAAGTGGACTGTGTTTTAACACATTTTTGCCGATATTGTTGTTTATGAACATTTACAACAGCGATTTTTATAGTTTATTTTCGCCAAAACTTGTTGTATTTTCTATGACAAGCGTTACTGTTGCATTTTTGGTGTTGATGGCTATTATACCGAAAATCGTAAAAAAAGATACAGATAAAGGTGTAGTTATCCAAGGTATTTTTAGAAGTAACTTTATTTTGTTTGGTGTACCGATTATGGCGTCGCTGTATGGCCCAGAAAATACGGGAACAGCTGCTATCGTGACGGCATTTGTTATACCACTATTCAATTTATATTCGATAATTGCATTAAATATTTTTGCTGGAAAAGACTACAACAAAGCAACATTAATAAAGAAAATACTTAAAAATCCGCTTATTATAGCTACAGTACTTGCATTTTGTTTTGCAATAACAGGAATTAGACTACCTGTACTTGTTACAGGAGTGTTGTCTGATCTTGCTGGGATTGCAACACCAGTTGCACTTATGACGCTTGGAGCAACGTTTGAGTTTGGAAACTTGAAAAAATACAAAGAGTTGCTTTCGTTAGCGGTGCTTGGAAAACTTATAATTATACCTGGGATTTTCGTTCCAATAAGTATATGGCTTGGATTTACAGGCCCTGCACTTGCAACACTTATGATTATGTTTGGAAGTCCAACAGCAGTTGCTTCATTTACTATGGCACAAAGTGTTAATGCAAATGACGAGCTTGCGGGTCAAATAGTCGTAATAAATTCACTTTTGTCTATAGTTACAATTGTAGGGTGGATTACAGTTTTAAAAAATTTAGCTCTAATATAAAAAAAGCAGTCGCTATTAAAGTGACTGCTTTTTTGTGTAATAATTTATAAAAATGTAGTATATAATTTAGGAATAAGGGGGGGGATATTATTATGATATGCAACAACACGTACCAAGCTTTTAAGCAATTTGTTACAACTGAACTTTGTGAGCGTTATTACATTTTGCAATTGCAAGAAAATTTTTTAGGGCTAAGCAATACAGAAATAAAAACTTTAAGCAGAAATGAAATAAAAGGTAAAATATTAAACAGATTAAACAGACAATTATGCAAACAAGAAATTAAAATAAGTTCTATCACAAAAAATGAACCATTTGATATAACTTTCAAAAACCATACGTTTACATACGTATACAACAAAAACTTCGATGGGGAAAACGAATTTTTGTTGATAGGCAAAAATATTCCAGTGGTGTCAAACACGCCAGAGGCATTTCAAAAGTGGTGTGCAAAAAATGGCTATTTGGAAACAAAAAATAATGCGAAAGTATTTTTAAGTGATTTTTCGAGATATTTAACTTATAGTGAGTCATACAAATCTGATGATAACGATTTTGCTTATTATTTAGTTGTGCGAGGGGAAGACGTATATACTTGGCGTAAAGTTTCAAACAGATATATAATTACAGATTTTGAATAAAAAAAAACAGTCGCTACTCTTTAAGTGACTGTTTTTATATATATAATTGCCATCTGGGGGGGAATATATTTAATTAACAGATTATGTTACTTGCATATTTTGATATTTAATATATTTAAAATATTTGATTGCTTGTGTTTCTTACCATATTTTTAATAATGATAACGTACAATTATTAAATTATAATTAATAAATGTTAACTATTATGTAAAATAAAAATGAAATAACAAAATTTATGGATAAAAACCAATTTTTTCCACTGACAAATTTTGATGTTTTATATGGAATATTTTAGTAATTTATTGTATAATATAAAAAAGAACAACTTTATACTAGGAGGATTTTATGAAAATATTTGAGCAATATGATGATGAGCAAGTTGTAAATATAGCGATATTAAAAACTATTTTGGGTGAATTTATGGAGGGGAACACGCCACCGCCAGTTGATATGTCAGCAGAAATGCAGAGTTTGAATGAACAACTTCAAGCGTCGCAAGACCAAGTTAAGCAGCTTAACCAACAAGTGACAGACCAGCTTGGAACGTTGCAGGTTAACAGTTTGCGTAACACAAAACAAGCACAAACTATTGAAAATCTTGAAAATACACTTGGTAAAATTGAGATTGAATTTGCTGATACTAAACAGAAAAAAGGCGAACTTGAGGAGTCGATTTGGAAGTATCAAGAAAAAATTGAAACGCTTGAGGGAATAGTTGAAACGACTAACAGACAGCTAGCCGAGTTGCAGTCAAGCCACAATGAAGTTGCTATGAAGCTGAACGAGGCTGAGAAAGTTACAAGTTATTATACGACAAAATATGCTATTGCTGAACAGCTACATAGAAGTTATGATAAGTTGACTATGGACGCACAAGATGGGATTGCGAACATTTTTAGAAATGCAACGACTATTATGGATATGATTTTGTGTATTGGCGATTATGACAAAATTAAAATGTTTTGGGAGTATGTCGTGTATTTGTATATCAATGAGGAAGAAACAGCAGATGAACTTAGAGAAGTGTTTGACTTGATGTTTGAAATGTATATGAAAATGTATCCACAATTTGAGCGAGTTGAAGTTGCTGCGGGAGAAGCGTTTGACACTGATGACCACATTAGAATTGGACTTGCAAACAATATTATAACAAGTGTTAAATTTAGAGGGATAAAAAATACAAACACAGGCAAATTGATCCAAAAATCCGTTGTGACGGTGTAAATCAATTGCCCATACAGGGCGTAATGCGTAGGGGCGGTCATCGGCCGCCCGAATAAAAAGGACGGCCAGTGACCGTCCGTACAGGCCGCCCGAATAAAAAGGACGGCCAGTGACCGTCCGTACAGGGCCGCCCGAAAAAACAAAGGAGGAAACCATGCAAATATTAATAGTTTTTGGAGGTGAAGTTTATATTTACAAATTCGTAAACAATTTTGAGAAAAAAGTTATTATCGATATACCGAAAGAAAAAGAGCAAGAAATCGTTAATAATACAGAAATCGGCACGCTAACTAGATATTATCGTGAGAAAACAAGAAAAATTCTCAACAAACAATAAATACTGACAACTTACCTAAAAATTTTACTTTTATTTTGATAAAAATTTAAAATTTATTTACAATTGTGTAAAAATATGTTATAATATAAGTACAAATAGCTCGTATTATACATAATTTATTGACCTAACTATTAAAAATTTTAAATAATTAAGGAGATGACTTATGAATATTTATTGTTCTAACGTTGTTAACAATCCAAAAAATAAAATATATCAAAATTTGGTAGAAGTTACAGATTTACAGTCTTTTAGGAAAGCGATGCAAAAAGACCACATGGCGGTTGAATGTTTTGAAGGTGCGAGACAGGCAAGCAGCTTTATAGCGACGAACTGTATTATGCTAGACGTTGATAATACACACAGCGATAACCCAAATAACTGGGTGACGCCGAAAGATTTGCATTTGGCGATGGGAGGCTTTGTTTCTTTTTATTATGTGGAGAGCAAAAGCCACATGAAAGAGAAAAACGGGAAAGCCGCACGCCCTAAGTTTCATGCGTATTTTGAGATAGATTCTACAACTGATAAAGAGTATTATCAGCAACTTAAAAAATATATATGTGAGCTGTTTCCGTATTTTGATCAAAATGCTTTGGACATAACAAGATTTTTCTTTGGGCAACTGTCGCCTAGATGTTTTTATGTTGAGGCAACAAACAACGAAACTAGCATAGAAAAATATGTTAAAGCTGCAAGGTCAATTCCAGATAGAGAGCCATACACGCCGCCAAATTGGGTAAACGAGGCAGAACAAAAACTTGAGCCAGCCAAAACTGCGAAATCGGACAAGCCAAAACAATCAAAAGGAGCTAAATTTGAAGTATCGCCAAATAAGCATATTTACATTCCAAATAAAGGTGAAAACATTAAAGATGGTGAGCGGAATACGACTTTGCATGTTGAGGCGGTTAAATTGCTAAAGCGAAACGGCATTTCTGATGAAACTAAGCTTGCATTTTGGAAACGGTCGCAAGATTGTGAAACACCGTTACCTTTGGCGGAGATTAGGACGATTTGGGAAAGTGCGTGCAAGTTTCAGAAACTTATTGAACAGAGCGATGATTACGTTTTGCCAGACGTGTATACGAAAAAAGAACAAGAGGCGAAACTTATACTTGAGGAAACTTATGCATTTTTAAAGCCCAAATCTTTAGATGATGCATCTATGGCGGAGGTGTTTTATAAGCTGCATAGCGAGGACGCAATGTACGTTGTGGGGCTTGGGTGGCACATTTGGACAGGCTCGCATTGGCAATTTTCTAAGCTTGCAGTTCAAAATTTGTATATTGATTTCACGCAGTTTATGATGGATATTGCTAGGCTAAAAATTAGGGAGTTGTATTACACGCTTGAGAAGTGCAAAATTGAAGTGGAAAAAATAGGGCGTGATGTCCATAAGTTGCCGAAAGAATGGAGCGATGAGGATAGGGCTATCGCCAAAGAATTTATAGAGGCAAATAAATTTGCACAGTTTATTAAATCGGCTAGAATGTCGGGGAAAATCAAGGGAGTTTTGGAGCTGTCGCAGTCGTGTTTTGAAGTGGATCTTGATGAAGTTGATGCGAAGTGGAACTTGTTGTATACGCCAGATGGAGTCTGGGACTTGACGAAAGAGGGCGAAATCATGGCACATGCTCCGAGCGATTATTCAACTAAAGTTACGAAAATATCCGCAAGTGACGACGCAGAGCAGATGGCGATTTGGAAAAGCTTCCTTAATAAGATTTTTGCAGGCGATGCACAACTTATTAGGTATGTGCAAGAGGCGTGCGGGATGATGATGTTCGGGAAGGTGTTTACCGAGTGTTTGGTTATTGCATATGGAAGCGGGAAAAATGGGAAGTCGACGCTGTTTAACTTGATTGGACAAGTTTTGGGGATATACACTGGGTATTTGTCGTCGGATATTTTTGTTAATAGTATGATGCGAAATATTAAACCTGAACTTGCTGAGCTGAAGGGCAAAAGGCTTGTTATAACTGCGGAGCTTCAAGAAGGGGCGTTTTTGAACTCAAAAGCTGTGAAAAATATTTGCTCAACGGACGATATTGGCGGTGAACGGAAGTATCAAGACCCGATTTGGTTTAAGCCGAGCCATTCAACGGTTATGTATACGAACCATTTGCCAGAACTTGGTGAGGTTGACGAGGGAATTTTGCGTAGGTTGAAGATTATTCCTTTTAATACGAAAATTGGGGATGATGTGCAAAAGCAAAATTACGCCGATGAGTTGTTTGAAAGCTGCGGAGGTGCTGTGCTTAAGTGGCTGATTGAGGGTGCAAGGTTGATTTATGGACAGGAATTCAAGTTTTCGGAGAGCGTGGCTATTCAGGAACAAAAAGATGAGTTTGAAAATGAAGCGAGTACTTGCTTGGCTTTCATTAAAGAAAGATGTGTTGAGGACGAGTCGGCATTTGAGATAAGTAAAAATTTGTATACAACATATACTTTTTGGTGTGGTGAAACGGATAGTAATGGAAAGCATAAGCCTGATAATATTCAAAAGTTTTCAAAAGATTTGAAATCTCAGGGGTATATGAAGAAGTCTAAAAAAGTTGGTGGTAAAAGTGAAAACGTTTGGTTAGGAATTAAGATGAAATAGAGTTTACGGTCGACGGGTCGACGATGGTCGAGGGGTTTTCTATTAATGTTGTAACAAAAAATAATGTAGCAAGAAAAATTTTTTTATAATGTTTAATAATAACCCGTAGACCTCGTAGACCTGTCGACCTTTTTATAACAAAACAAATAGATATAGTAGAGGTAGATATCTGAATGCTACCTCTATTTTTTTAAACTTGATAACGGCACAAACTGTGGTGTATACTAATTTAAAGGAGGTTTAAACAAATGAATAACCAAGATACTGAAAATATCGACCCAAATAACAATCCAGAAAATACAGCAAACGATACCGAAAATATTAGTCTTGACGCTATCGTTAAATCGCTACTAAAGTTGTCGCCTAGGTGTATCGTTGGTACGCTTAACAATTTTTTCGACTTATCGTTAGACCCAGACACCGTGATTATTAAACCACGTGATGGGGGATTTCAGCGAGCAGACTTAAACTATGATGAGATTGAGGCAGATTCAATTTCGGAAATTGATAAAAAATTGTATCACCTAGAAATACAAACGATTAAAGACAAGTCTATGCCAAGTCGAATGGTTGGGTATGGGATTTCACTTGCTCAAGAAACGTATGAATACATCGATGGGAAACTTGTGCTAACTATGCCGTATCAAGCTGTGTTGTATTTGGAGGAAAATAAAAATATTGAAGACCTTGAAGTTAAAATAATTTTCCCTAATAATACAAGTGTGGAGTATGCGATACCAACAAAAAGGCTTTGGGAGTTTAGCATCGGGGAACTTCACGAGCGTGAGATGTACAATTTATTGCCACTAAAAGTGTTTAGCCATCGCAAAAAGCTTAGGTATATAGCAGGCAAGAAAAACATTTCGGAGGAAGAAAAACTTCGTCAAATTACAGCTGAAAAAGAACATTTGCTTGACACTATAAGGGAGTTGCATGGGATTATGAAAAATATTTTGCCTGTGCTCGAGGATAACGATGTACATTCAATGTTTTTGGCGATGACTAACATTGTTGAGAACTTGAACCATAATTTTATTAAAGATGACAAATTTAAGGTGGAGGTGATTGATATGACAAAAACATTTTATGATCCAGCAGTGGAAGAACGAGGTATACAAAAAGGGATACAAACAGGGATACAAAAAGGTATTATACAAGTAGCAAAAAACCTGTTAGATATACTGGAAGATAGTACGATTGCACTTAAAACAGGTTTAACAGTTGAAGAAGTAAAGCAACTTAGAGCAGACAGTGGTCAAGAGGGTGATTGATATGACAAAAACATTTTATGATCCAGCAGTGGAAGAACGAGGGATACAAAAAGGTATCATACAAGGGATTGCTCAAGCTACTTTAGACATCGCAAAAAGAGCACTTTTAACTGGTGCAAATAACGAATTTATAGCAAGTATCACGGGTTTATCCAATGATGAAATTGAAGAACTAAAAAAAGAATTAAAATAAAAAAATAAGATAACAATTACGGGGACGATGTAGGGACGGTCATTGGCCGTCCGCATACGTCCGAATAACAATACCAAGGAGGATTTAGTGTGACTAAGGATGATAAGTTTCAATGGAGCTTATCGACATTCAAAGCTTTATCAGCGACTACAAGGCTTTGGACGCACGTCCCCACACAAAATGGTCGACACTAACAGTTTCACACACGGCATTTGAACAATATACAAGCAGTAGTAACGACGATTATTACGCATTTATTAACGATATAAAACAATGGTGTGCAAGCAAAACGCTTAAAATGCGACTTAAAGATAAAACGAAATATACAACCGACTTGCCACAATTTTTGGAACTAGGCGACGCAGATTTCAACCCGCTTGAAATATACGCATACTACTTGGGGCTTGCCATCAACAATATGAGAAACGGTATATACTTACAATATTTGTTGTCATATCCTGTCGCATACGAAAAAGACGTTCGAGAAAAAATAATCGCCTCATTTGAGCGAGGACTAAAAAAATCACTTCCACAAGAAGTTCTTGACGATGAAAAAGCTATGAAAAAATTTAGCGTGTCTATGAACTTGAGCGAGCCAGCAGGCT